>JBEKZK010000009.1:0-28069 GCA_049509935.1 Xanthobacteraceae bacterium
CGAAGTCCGGCGCCGCGAGCGAGTTTACCGGGACGATTGAGAGCGCGGCGCTCAATCGAGGTCGAAGTCCGGCGCCGCGAGCGAGTTTACCGGGACGATTGAGAGCGCGGCGAACGGAAAGTCGTTGCCGGAACAAGCTCTCGGAACGGGCCTGAAAATGCCGGGCAATTCATCCCCCGGACCTCATCGGGCGCGACCGACCTGGCGCACGATGCGAACCGCGAGCCGGCGGCAATCCAAGCGCGCCGAAGCGGGCAAGAGCTGCAGATTTCGACCAGGCGCGCGATTTTGCCGGCCCGGGCCAACCGGTTTGTGGCAGTCTCCCCGGGTGCCCCTCTTGCGGGTGCTCGGCTATAGCCCGCCGAGCGCCCCGTCACCGAACCGTCCCGCCACGCGAGGATCCGACCGTATGACCATCAAGGGCAAGAGCTATATCGCGGGCGCCTACGAGCATCCGACCCGCAAGGCTCCCGACAAGTCGGTTGCCCAGCTCCACGCCGAGGTCGCGCTGGGCGCGCTGGCGGATGCCGGCCTGAGCCGGACCGACGTGGACGCCTACTTCTGCGCCGGGGATGCGCCCGGCACCGGTCCGATGTCCATGGTCGACTATCTCAATCTCAAGGTCCGCCATGTCGATGCGACCGACATGGGAGGCACCTCGTATCTGGTGCACGTCGCGCACGCGGCGCAGGCGATCGCGCTCGGCAAGTGCTCCGTTGCGCTGATCACGCTCGCCGGACGCCCGCGCAGCGAGGGGCAGGCGACCGGCACGATGCCACGCGTGCGCGATCCGTCGACGCCCGACTATCAGTGGGAATACCCCTTCGGCATCACCACGGCGAACGCCTATGCGATGAGCGCGATGCGCCACATGCACGATTTCGGCACCACCAGCGAGCAGCTCGCCTGGATCAAGGTGGCGGCCTCCCACCACGCCCAGCACAATCCGCACGCGATGCTGCGCGACGTCGTCACCGTCGAGGACGTGGTCAATTCGCCGATCGTCACCGATCCGCTGCACCGGCTCGATTGCTGCGTGATCAGCGACGGCGGCGGCGCCCTGGTGGTGGTCAGGCCGGAAATCGCCAGGAGCCTGGAGCGGCCGCTGGTGAAGGTCATCGGCGCCGGCGAGGCGGTCAAGCACCAGAGCGCCGGCGCCATCGACATCACCTATTCGGGTGCCGTGTGGTCGGGTCCGGCGGCCTTCGCGGAAGCCGGTGTCACTCCGGCCGACATCAAGTATGCGTCGATCTACGACAGCTTCACTATCACGGTGCTGATCCAGCTCGAGGACCTCGGATTCTGCCGGAAGGGCGAGGGCGGCCGCTTCGTCGCCGACGGCAACCTGATCTCGGGTACCGGCAAGCTCCCCTTCAACACCGATGGCGGCGGCCTGTGCAACAACCATCCGGCCAACCGCGGCGGCATCACCAAGGTGATCGAAGCGGTGCGGCAGCTGCGTGGCGAGGCGCACCCGGCCGTCCAGGTGAAGCATTGCGATCTCGCGCTGGCGCACGGCACCGGCGGCATCCTGGCGACCCGGCACGGCAGCGCCACCCTGATCATGGAACGGGAGTGACCGCGATGGCGACGAAGCAGCGACGGATCCCGGCGCCACAACCCAATCCGGAAACCCAGCCGTTCTGGGACGCGGCCACGCAGGGGACGTTCCTGGTCCGGCGGTGCCGGTCCTGCGCCAAGGCGCACTGGTACCCGCGGGCGATCTGTCCGTTCTGCGACAGCGGCGAGACCGAGTGGGTCGAAGCCTCGGGACGCGGGACAATCTATTCCTTCAGCGTGATGCGCCGGGCGCCCGAGCCCTACGCGGTGGCCTATGTGACGCTCGCCGAGGGCCCGACCATGATCACCAATCTGGTGGAGTGCGACCTCGATCGGCTGCGCATCGGCCAGGAGGTGCGGATCGCTTTCACGCCGAGCGACGACGGCCCACCGGTGCCGACGTTCAAGCCCGCCTGACGCCAGCACGGCCTCCGGCGGGGAGCTGCCGGAGGCCGTACCGTTTGCGCCGTTCCGCCTGGTGAGCGAAGCGGCGGGGAGCTGTCCTCCGTCAGAACGGCAGCAGCACGTCGAGCATCTGCTGGCCGTAGCGCGGCTGCTGGACATCGGAGATCTGGCCGCGGCCACCATAGGCGATGCGCGCCTGGGCGATCTTCGACGAGCTGATGGTGTTGTCGCTCTGGATGTCCTCCGGCCGCACGATGCCGGCGACGATCAGCTCGCGGATCTCGGTATTGACCCGGATTTCCTGTTTGCCCTCGACCACCAGATTTCCGTTCGGCAACACCTGCATGACCACCGCGGCGACGTTGGTCTGCAGGGCCTCCTGGCGGTTGACCGAGCCCTTGCCGTCGGACGACGAGGTCGAATCGGCGGTGAGGATGCGGCCGGGCAGGATCGGCGAAGCAACCTTGATGGTGTTGCTGCCGATGAAGTTGGTGACACCGGAATCCTCGGTGGCGGAGCGGCTGCGCTGCGTTTCGTTGGCGATCGCCGCGCTGTCGGTGATGTTCACCGTCACCGTCAGGATGTCGCCGACCTGCTGGGCGCGCTGATCCTTGAAGAATTCGCGCGATCCGTTTCGCCACAGCGAATTGGGATGGTAGGTCGCCGGCTGCGGCGTCGGCATCGGCATCTGCACCGGCTTGTAGCCGGGCTGCGCCGCCGGGTTCTCGATCGCCGACAGCTTCGGCTCGTCGCCGATGTTCTTCAGCCGATCGAGGGCGGCGCAGCCCGTCATGAATGACGCGACAACTGCGACAGAGCACGTGCGCAACAGACGCAACCGATGCGACAGCGACAACCGCGAAGGCGAAACTTGATACGACATGACTCTCACTCAGTGCGGGGGCTTGGGGTGCCGCGGTGCTCCGGTTGCACGGACGACAAGGCGGTCGGCTCGCGGCGTGCCGCCGCGGCTTCGATGGTGACGCGTCCGGGCCCGGAGACGATGCCCTGCAGCGTACCCTTCGACTGGCCGTTGGAGACGCTGATGAGATCGCCTTCAGCGCCGGATTCCATGGCCTTGCCGCGGATCGTCAGATAGATCCCCGGCGTTTCGTAGACGAGCGTCACGGCTTCGCCGCGCTGCACGAGCTCGGGCTTCATCAGGTCGGCCGACCGCAGGGCCTGGCCGGAGCGCAGCGTCCGCCGCGCCGCCAGTCCGACGACCGCGGCCTCACTGTCGCACGGGTCATCGCCGAGATCGGCCTTCGCCCGCCGTTCGATCACGATATCGGCTGCCTTCACCACGGTCCCGCGGGCGACCGCGTGGACCAGGATCGCGGCATTGCGGGTCTCGACGGCCGACCCGGCGTAGTGCAGGACGGTCCCGCGCATCACCGCGCTGCCGGGAACCTCCAGCATCATATCGAAGCGTCCGGAGCGGCGGTCGTAGGCGATGCGGGTCGGCTGCAGGTCGGTCGGAGAGGAGCTCTCGACGTGGATCGGCCTGGCCTCGGCGTCGAAAGTGATCGCCACGTCCTTGGCGTCACCGAGGCCGTAGCGGCCCGCCAGCGCCCGGCCGATCGCGGCGGCGATATCCTTCGCCCCGATGATGTGACCGGGCCGGATCACCACGACCTCCGTAATGCCCTGGCTGTCGATTCCGATCAGCCCGTGGTGACGCACGGCGTCGAGGACCTGATCGGTCGGAACCCGCCCGGTCTCGCCGAGATCCGGAGAGCGGAAGATCGCGGTGCCGGCCGCCGCTCCGGCGTTCTCGACGAGATCGCCGATGCGCACCAGCTCGCCGGATATCGTCGCCTCGTGCTTGAGGGCCGGCACCGGACCGGTTTGCGCCGAGAGCGGATCGGCGACCAGCATGAACAGCAACAGGACCGTCGCAATGCGCGGCATGATCTCCTCCGGATGGCAGCTCTAGTGTGACAGGTTCACGTTGGTCTGAAGCATCTGATCGGTCGTCGTGATCACCTTCGAGTTCATCTCGTAGGCGCGCTGGGCAGTGATCAGGTTGGTGATCTCGGTGACGGCGTCGACATTCGCCTGCTCGAGGTTGCCCTGCAGCAGGCTGCCGTATCCGTCGATGCTCGGCTGCCCGTCCTGCGCCGGACCCGCCGCAGGGGTCTCCACCAGCAAATTGCTGCCGATCGCCTGGAGGCCCGCCTCGTTGAGGAACCGGGTCAGCGTGAAGGTCCCGACCAGCGTCGGCGTCGTGGTTCCCGGCACCGTCACCGAGACCTGGCCCTGCTGGTTGATGGTGATGGAGCTGGCATTCGCCGGCAGTGTGATGCCCGGCTGCACCACGTTGCCCGCGGCGGTGACGATCCGCCCCTGCGAGTCGAGGTTGAACGAGCCGTCGCGCGTATATGCGAAGGTGCCATCGGGCAGCAGAATCTTGAAGAATCCGATGCCCTGAATGGCGACGTCGAGCGAGTTGGTCGTCTGCGCCAGGCTGCCCTGCGTCATCAATCGCGGCGTCCCCACCGTCTTGACGCCGCTGCCGAGCTCGATGCCGACCGGCAGAATGTTGCCCTGGTTGGAGGTCTGGGTTCCGATCTGCGTGCGATGCTCGTACAGCAGATCCTGGAACTCGGCACGCTGCCGCTTGTACCCGGTCGTGCTCATGTTGGCGATGTTGTTGGAGATGACCTGGACGGCCAGCTCCTGCGCGGCCATGCCGGTCGCCGCGGTATAGAGGGCAAGCATTCGATGTCTCCCCGGATTCCGATTAAGCCGACGAAACGTCGGCAAGCTGCTGGATGGCGGTCTTGTGCAGGTCGCTCGCGTTCTGGATGATGTTCGCGATCAGCGTGTAGCTGCGGTTCACCTCGATCAGGTGGCTCATCTCGGTCACGCCGTGGACGTTCGATTGCTCCACCGCGCCCTGAACGATGCGTACATTGGCGGCCGGGACGGGCTGCATGTCGGCAGGCGTGCTGAATCCGCTGGAGCCGTCCTTCTGTAGGCGCTGCGGCTGGGCGAAATCGACGACACGCAGCTGGCCGCGAATGATCGAGGCCGTTCCGGTGGCGCTGTGGACCGATATGGTGCCCTCCCGGTTGATCGAGATCGAATTGTCCTGCGGCTGGAGCACGATCGGCCCGGCGTCGCCGAGCACCTGGTAGCCCTCCGAGGTCACGAGCTCGCCGGCGGCATTGATCTGCATCGCGCCGTTGCGCGTGTAGCGCTCGCCCTGCGGCGTCTGAATTGCCATGAACCCGCTGCCGTCGACGGCGACGTCGAGCGGATTGCCGGTCTGCTGCAACTGGCCCTGCCTGAAGTCCTGCCAGGTCGCACGGTCCTGGACGTAGCTCAGCAGGCTGTCGCGCCCGCGGAAACTGTTCGAGCGCGCCCCCGGCATCAGATATTCCTGGAACATCGTGTTGTCGGATTTGAAACCGCTGGTGGTGATGTTGGCGATATTGTTGGCGACCACGTCGATCTGCCGCGACAGCGCGATCTGGCGCGACAGCGCGATAAGACTGCCGTTTTGCATCGGTTGGCTCCCCGTTCGGACGATGACGTCGCCCTCCCAGGCGGCCCCGTCGTCGGCTAGGTCCGCCGGCTCTCCCAAGCCGCGGTCCCGGCGTCCACATTGCAGGGTGCGTGCCAGACAACAAAATTTAAGGATAACAGGTGGTTAAACCCGATCTGCGGTGCCATCGGGGCGGCAAGAAGCGCCGTTTTCGACTGCCCACCCGGCAAATTTTTCCGGGTGCCGGTGGGCGCGAAAGCAATCGTTAACCATTGTGACCCTAGCGTCGCATCCGAACGGCGCCAGGGGCCGTGCGCCGCGGCTCTCGCATGGAGTGACGAGCCGCTGCAGGCCTCTGAAGCGTCCACAGATCATGGGCAGGGTCATGGCAGCGAAGGCGAAGAGCGCCGAGGCCGGCGACGACGCGGCGGCCGAAGGCGAATCGAAGAAGAAGCTCCCGCTCAAGCTCATCGTCATGGCGGCCGCCGCGGTGGCCGTGGTCGGCGGTGGCGGCACCACGGCCTTTCTGATGCTCGGCAAGAAGCACGAGGAGCCCAAGCACGTCGAGGCGCCGGTCAAGCCGGTGGCGTTCCTCGACCTGCCCGACGTCGTCGTCAATCTCGCCGCCACCGGCGGCGATCGCACCCAGTATCTCAAGCTCAAGATCGTCCTCGAGGTGCCGGATCAGCTCATCGCCAATCAGATCCAGCCGCTCATGCCGCGGGTAGTCGACGCGTTCCAGACCTATCTGCGCGAGCTGCGCAGCACCGACCTCGATGGCTCCGGCGGGCTCTACCGGCTGCGTGACGAACTGACCCGGCGGGGGCGGGTCAACATGGCGATCTCGCCGGTCCGCATCAATGCGGTGCTGTTCAAAGAAATCATCGTTCAGTAACGGAGCGGGCCGTGGCAGCGATCGATCAGGACGCACTCGCCGCCGACTGGGGCCTGGCGCTCGAGGCCGAGACCGATGGCGGCAGCGCGCCCAAGCCGCAGCCCCCCGGCGAGGGCGACGGCAACGACGAGATGGCCGCCCAATGGGCGGCGATGATCGACGACGGCAACCAGTTCGTCCAGGCCGCCAAGGGCGGCGCCGAGCGCATCCTCAACCAGGAGGAGATCGACAGCCTCCTCGGCTTCAGCATTGCCGGAATCACGCTCAACGAGAATTCCGGCATCCGGGCGATCATCGATTCGGCGATGGTCTCCTACGAGCGGCTGCCGATGCTCGAGATCGTCTTCGACCGGCTGGTCCGGCTGATGACGACGAGCCTGCGCAACTTCACCTCCGACAATGTCGAGGTCTCGCTCGACCGCATCACCTCGGTGCGGTTCGGCGACTATCTCAACTCGATTCCGCTGCCTGCGATCCTCTCGGTGTTCAAGGCGGAGGAATGGGAGAATTACGGCCTCATCACCATCGATTCGAGCCTGATCTACTCGATCATCGACGTGCTGCTCGGCGGCCGCCGCGGGCAGACGGCGATTCGCATCGAGGGCCGCCCCTATACGACGATCGAGACCGGCCTGGTCAGGCGCATGATCGAGGTGGTGCTCGCCGATGCCGAGCTGGCGTTCCGGCCGCTGTCGCCGGTGAAGTTCAACATCGACCGGCTTGAGACCAATCCGCGTTTCGCCGCGATCTCGCGGCCTGCCAATGCGGCGATCCTGGTGCGGCTGCGCATCGACATGGAGGATCGCGGCGGAACCGTCGAGTTGCTGCTGCCCTACGCGACGATCGAGCCGATCCGCGACGTCCTGCTGCAGATGTTCATGGGCGAGAAGTTCGGCCGCGACCCGATCTGGGAAGGCCACCTCGCGACCGAGATCGGCCAGGCCGACGTCGCCGTCTCCGCCGTGCTCTACGAGGCCGAGCTGCCGCTGCGCCGTCTGATGGCGCTCGAGGTCGGCGACACCCTGCCGCTCGATCTTCGGGCCGACACGCTGGTCAAGGTGCGCTGCGGCGACGTGACCTTGACCGAGGGACGCATGGGCCGGGTCGGCGACCATGTCGCGGTGCGGGTCACCAAGCCGCTGCGCCGGCCGAAGACCACGTTCGCCATGTTCGAGACTGCGGACGCTTCCTCCAACCGAACGGAGACCACGTGAGCAACGGCTTAGGACTGATGATCGAGAGCCTGGTCGCGATCCTGCTCGTCCTGACGATCGCGTACTGCATCATGCTTAACACCAGGCTGAAGATGCTCAAGGCGGACGAGCAGGTGCTCAAGGCCACCATCTCCGAGCTGATCACCGCGACCGAGATCGCCGAGCGGGCGATTGCCGGGCTGAAGCTGACGGTGCGCGATTGCGACCAGACGCTCGGGGAGCGGCTGCGCACCGCCGAGCGCTTCTCGGCCGACATGGCCCGCCAGGTCCACGCCGGCGAGGCGGTGCTTGCCCGCTTGGCGCAGATCGTCGTCAAGGCGCGCCCCGAGGCGGTTCAGGCGCCGGAGCCGCCCCGGGCGGTGCCGCCGGCGTCCGACCCGCGTGCCACTGCGATCGCCGCCCAGGCCTTCGCTGCCCGTGCCCGGCTGCGCTCGCGCGGCGCCGCCGCATGATGCGCCTGGCGCGCGAGTTCCGGCTGGTGCCGATCGTGGTCTGCGCCACCGCGAGCCTGCTCGCGCTGAAGGTTTTGGGCTTGCTGTTCGACGGCGGCTATACGCTCGGCCAGCCGCGCCAGGCGGTGGCCGAGGTGGCCGGCGAGCCGGTGGCGACCGCCGCGCGCCCCGCCTCGACCGTGGACGTCAAATCGACCGATCGCGGCGGGCGCGACGACAGGCCGCGGTCGATGACGAAGGAGCAGTACGGCTACTCGGACATCACCGGCAGCACGCACGCCCCGAAGCCACCTGACGCAGGCGCCGAGGGCGCCGCCCCGCCGCCCAAGGACGCGACCCGCGAGGCCGCGCCACCCGCCGCGGACGCCAAGCCCAAGACCGGCGAGGCCGCGCCACCCGCCGCGGACGCCAAGCCCAAGACCGGCGAGGCCCCGACTACCGTGGACGTCGATCGCCCCAAGGCGTCGGCCGGGGAGCGCGCGGTCCTGGAAAGCCTCAACCAGCGCCGTCAGGAGCTCGAGGCCCGGGCGCGCGAGCTCGACGCCCGTGAAAACCTGCTGGCTGCTGCGGAGAAGCGCATCGAGACACGGCTCGGTGAGCTCAAGGAGATCGAGGGCCGCATCTCCGGCTCCTCGCAGAAGCGCGATGAGGCGGACACCGCCCGGTTCAAGGGCCTGATCACGATGTACGAATCGATGAAGGCCAAGGACGCCGCAAAAATCTTCGACCGGCTGGATCCGAAGGTCCTGCTCGAGGTTGCCACCCAGATGAATCCGCGCCGGATGTCCGATATCCTGGCGCAGATGACGCCGGAGACTGCCGAGCGCCTGACGGTGGCGATCGCCAACCGCTCACCGACACCGGACAAGGGACCCCCGCCGGCCGAGCTGCCGAAGATCGAGGGGCGGCCGAGCGGTACGTGAACGCCAAGCTTAGGGTACCGTTAAACCCGGCAACATAAGGTTTAGTGGTAGGGCGGTCGGCGGAGAGGCCGAGTCGCTGCGGCTCAGGATTCCGGGATGGCGGGCAGGTCGATCACACGCAGGAGCATGCTCGCACGTGACAGGACGGCGACGCCTGCGCGCGCCCGCGTGCGCCGTCTTGCGGCAGCGGTCGCGCTCGAGGCGCTGGTGGCGCTCGCCGGATGGCTGGCCGCCCCCTCCGTCGCCGGCGCGGCCACGCCTCTGGTCAGGGGTGAGCTCAGCGTCGCGACCGCCGGCGGATATGCGCGGTTCATCTTCCGCTTCGCGGAGGATCCCGAGCCCGAGGTGCGGGTCGCCAACGGTATCCTGATCGTCTCGTTCAAGAAGCCCGTCGACCTCTCGATCGACAAGGCGACCGCGCTCGCGCCCGACTATGTCGGGGCGGCGCGTCGCGATCCTGACGGTACCGCGGTGCGGCTTGCGCTCTCTCGCAAGGTCACCGTCAACTCCATGAACGCCGGGGAGCAGCTGTTCGTCGACCTGCTGCCGGACGGCTGGACCGGCTTGCCTCCCGGTCTGCCGACCGAGGTGATCGAGGATCTCGCGCGGCGGGCGCGCGACGCCGAGAAGAAATTTCGCGAGCAGCAACAGTTGGCGCGCCAGCATCAGCAGGCGCCGTTGCGCGTGCGCGTCGGCACCCAGCCGACGTTCACCCGTTATGTCTTCGAGCTGCCTGAGCTCATTCCGATCACCACCGACCGTGACAAGGACTCGCTCGACGTGCGGTTCGATGCGCCGTGGACCTTTGACCTCGGCGACGTTGAGGGCGCAATGCCGCCGACGGTGGCGTCGATCAAGGCAAGCCCCGCCGGCGACAAGGTATCGGTGCGGTTCGAGCTCAAGGGCAAAGCCGACGTGCGCACTTTCCGGGAGGACAACAATTTCATCGTCGACGTATTGTCGCCTGCCGACAGCCCCGGCAAGCCGTCCGTGCCGGCGACCGTCGCGGAGGTCCTTGCGCCTGCACCGCAGGCGAAGGCCGCTCCGGCACCGCCCGCGGTGCAGTCCGGCCCCCCGCCTCCGGCTGCAGCGCCGGCGCGACCCGGCCCCGCCGATCCGGTGCCGGCCGCCGCTCCCGCCATGGCCGAGCCGGTGCCCCTGCCGGTCCCGCGGCCATCGTCGGCGCCGCAGTCCCGCCGCACGCGGAACCGCGCCGCTCCACCCGCCGCGCCGGTGCCGCCCGCTCCGCTCGCACTCGCCAGGGCCGAACCCGAACCCGTGCCCGAGCCCGAGCCGGATGCTTTGCCGTCCACCGGTGCCGCCGCGGCGTCGCCTCCGCCACCCGCCCCACCCCCGCCCAAGCCTGCCGCGGACCCGGCCGTGCCGCCGGCCGCCGCGCCGCCTGTTGCGGTCACGCCTGCCGCCGAGCGACCAGCCGAACGGCCGGTCGTCCCTGCGGCAGGCCAGATCGAGGCCCGCCCCGCAGCGTCCGAGGCCGCCGCATCGACGGCACCGGAACCGCCGCCCGTGGCGACCCGCACCCCGGAGCCCCGGCAGGCCGCGCGGCCGGAGCCCGCGCCGCCCGGGCTGCCTGCCGCCGGACCGACGGCCCAAACCGTCGCCGAAGGCGGCTCCGACCCGGCGGCGGCGGTGGGCGATGCCGTCAGCCCGGTCGTGGTCCGCGTGCTGCGCCAGAGCGATGCGCTGCGCCTGGTGTTCCCGTTCAGGTCGCCGACGTCGGCGGCGGTGTTCCGCCGGGCTGACACGCTGTGGCTGGTGTTCGACACCGCGGCACCCGTCGACATCAGCAAGCTGGTGCTGCAGCCGATCGCGGCGATCCGCAGCGCCATCGTGGGCCGCTCGGGCAACGGCCAGGTGGTGCGCATCCGGCTCGACCGGCCCAAGCTCGCGAGCCTGTCGTCGGATGGCTCCTCCTGGACGGTTGCGATCGGCGACATGGTGCTCGGACCGACCTTGCCGCTCTCCATCAGCCGCGCCGTCGGCTCGCCCGGAAAGACCAGCGCGGTGATCCCGTTCGTCGGCGCCCGCCAGGTCCATCGGCTGTCCGACCCCGACGTCGGCGACACCCTTGTGGCAGTCACTGCGCCGGGGCCGGCGCGCGGCTTCCTGAGCGCCCAGGACTTCGTCGAGTTCCGTGTGCTGGCCTCGACCCACGGCGTCGTCGTGCAGCCGCTCGCTGACGACCTGTCGGTCGACATCGTCGCCGACAAGGTCATGATCGGCCGCTCCTCGGGTCTCACGATGTCCACGGCGGCGCCGCGCCCGGCCGCGACCCCCGATGCCGCCGATGCGGCGAGCCGGCCCGGCGCCGCGCGAACGCAGGCGTTCGATACGCGGCTGTGGAACGCCGACCAGCACGCCGACTTCATGCCTCGGCAAACCGAGCTGATCCGCGCCGCCGCCGACGCCCCGGAGCAGAAGCGCGCCGCCATGCGGCTCGATCTCGCGCGTTTCTACTTTGCCCGCGCCCTCTATCCGGAGGCCAAGGGCGTGCTCGACACCATGCTCGCCGCGTCACCCCCCGGTGCCGAGGATCCGTCCGCGGTGGTGATGCGCGCGGTCGCCAACATCATGCTCGGGCACGGCGCCGACGCCCTGAAGGACCTCGGCCGGCCGGTCGTCGGCAATCGGCCGGATGCTTCGCTGTGGCGTTCCATCGCGCTCGCCCGCCAGGGCAAGTGGGCCGAGGCGCGCGAGGGCTTCCAGGGAATCGATACCACTGCCGTGATGCTGCCCCCCGAACTCCAGCAGTTCATCTATCGGGAGGCGGTGCGGGCGGCGATCGAGATCGGCGACTACGCCGAGGCCGGGAACCAGCTGAACCAGTTCGATCTGCTCGGCGTCTCGCCCGATCTGGCGCCAGGCATGGATGTGCTCAGGGGGCGGCTGGCCGAGGGCCTGGGGCGGATCACCGACGCGCTTGCCGCCTACCGGGCGGCCGCCGATTCGTCCGACCGCGCCGCCGCCGCGCAGGGCAAGCTGCGCGAGATCGTGCTGCGCATGGCGACCCATGACCTCGACCATGCCGACGCCATCGCCCGGCTCGAGCCGCTCACGCTGACCTGGCGCGGCGACGATGTCGAGGTCGAGGCGCTGCAGATGCTCGGCCGGCTGTACACCGAGGAGGGCCGCTATCGCGACGCTTTTCAGATCATGCACACCGCGCTGCAGATCCATCCCGAGTCGCAGATGACCCGGCGCATCCAGGAGGAGGCCCCCGCCACCTTTGACGTGCTGGTCCTCGAGGGCACGGCCGACAGCATGCCGGTGATCGACGCGCTCAGCCTGTTCTACGATTTTCGCGAGCTCACCCCGATCGGCCGGCGCGGCGACGAGATGATCCGCCGGCTCGCCGATCGGCTGGTGTCGGTCGACCTGCTCTCCCAGGCGGCCGAGTTGCTGCAGCATCAGGTCGATCATCGACTGCAGGGGGCGGCTCGCGCTCAGGTCGCGGTCCGCCTCGCCGTCATCTATCTGATGAGCCACAAGCCCGATCGGGCCATCCAGGTGCTGCGCGCGTCGCGCATCGGCGACGAGCCCAACGAGTTGCGCAATCAGCGTCTGCTGCTGGAAGCCCGCGCGCTGTCCGAGACCGGCCGCTACGACGTCGCGCTAGAGGTGGTCGCCAACGTGCCGGGCCGCGAGGCCGACCGGCTGCGCGCCGACGTGCTGTGGGCGGCACACAAGTGGCGCGAGAGTGCCGAGCAGGTCGAGCGCCTGTATGGTGACCGCTGGCGCGAATTTGCCCCGCTCACCGCGCCCGAGCGCGCCGATGTTCTGCGCGCCGGCATCGGCTATGCGCTCGCCGACGACAAGCTCGGGCTCGACCGGTTCCGCGAAAAATATGCCGCCAAGATGGCCGAGGGGCCGGATCGCAAGGCCTTCGAAGTGATCACCGCACCGCTCGGCACCAACGGTGCCGAGTTCGGTGAGGTCGCCAAGGCGGTGTCGTCGATCGACACGCTTGAAGGGTTCCTGCGCGACATCCGGGCGCAGTTTCCGGGCGCCACCCCGGCGCCCGCCTCCGGCGCTGCTCCCCCGGCGCCGCAGACCGGGGCGCAGGGCGGACCGCGCCCGTCATGAGCCGACGGACCCGATTGTGGCGCGGCGCCTGCGGTCGTTGCGGGGAAAGAGCGCGAACAGTGTCACGGCCGGGCGGTGCGAGGACCCGCTGAGGACCCGCTTTGCCGAGGGACTCGGGGCCGAAAACCCGGTAGGCTAAGCCGGCGATGCGGCGATCGTGCCGCGCGCGCGTGACTTTGAGCGAGGCGACATGCCGAAAGCTTTCGCGGTCGCCCTGTGGGGCCTCCTCGTCCTCGGAGCGAGTTCCGCATGGGCCGGGATCGACTGCTCTCCGCACTGCGACTACGCCCACGACTACGGCCCTTACGACTTCACCTACTACGGCCCGTACCCCAATCTGATTCAGGCCCCGGGTCTGTTCGGCTACCCACGCTGCGGGCCGAACGGGAACTGCTCTCCGCATCTCGTGTACCGCTACTCTGACTTCCGGTCCGCCTATCCGCGCCCGCGGGTCATCATCCGGCCGCGGCCATGGGTGACAGGCCCCCGGCAGTAGTCGAGCGGCTCCGCGATCTCCCCGGTAGCGGCGATCAGGGACGGGCGGCCGGGTTGACTATTTCGCCGGCGGCTTCTCGCGCATGTTCGCCCACGGGTCGTACTTCCCCCGCGACCCGCCGAGCCGGTCGACCGCAGCCTTGTACTTCTTCTCGTCGACCACGGCCCGCCCGTCGTCGGTCGGCTGCGACTCCGTCGCGCCGAACTTCGGCCGCTGGCTCTGGGCTTCGGCCGAGATCGTCAATGCCGTCAATGCCGCAATGGTCAGGGCTGCTGCCACCAAGGTCCGCATCGGGCTCCTCCATCGATCAGTTCCATCGATCCGTCGTGCACCGCCGGAGCGCGTCCAGTTCCGTGGCGGGTCATCTTCCAGGAATCGTCCATGGGCGCAAGATCCTGCGTGCCCCGCAGCGCTTCCCGGCCAAACTGACCCACTTGTAGCGCCGCCGCGACCCGGGAAGCCCTGCAGATTACCTTGGCGCATGTCCTTGATCGGCGAACGGGGTCCACCCTCGGGTCAAGCCTGAGGGCAGACTTTCGCCGGGACATGCCCTACGGCCCGTAGCTCTGCACCAGGCTGCCCGCCACCAGGTTCCACCCGTCGACCAGGACGAAGAAGATCAGCTTGAACGGCAGCGACACCACGACCGGCGGGAGCATCATCATGCCCATTGACATGAGCACCGAGGCGACCACGAGATCGATGATCAGGAAGGGCAGGAACAGGAGGAAACCGATCTCGAAGGCGCGCTTGAGCTCGGAGATCATGAATGCGGGCACCAGGACGCGCATCGACATGTCCTCAACCTTCTCCGGATGGGGCAGCTGCGACAGGTCGAGAAACAGCTGCAGGTCCTTCTCGCGCACGTTCTTCATCATGAAGGCGTGGAACGGCTCGGCGCTGCGCTGGAAGGCCTGCTCGGGGTCGATTTCGCCGGCGACCAGGGGACGAACGCCGACGTCGTAGGCGCTCTGGAACACCGGTCCCATCACGAACGCGGTCAGGAACAGTGCGAGCGAGATGATCACGGAATTGGGCGGGGCACTCGCGGTACCGAGCGCGGTGCGCAGGAGCGAGAGCACCACCACGATGCGAGTGAACGACGTCACCATGACGAGGATCGACGGCGCCAGCGACAACACCGTAATCAGCGCGATCAGCTGAACCACGCGCTCGGTCAGGCCGGCGCCCTGGCCGAAGCTGACGCTGATGTCCTGGGCCAAAGCGGGGTGGGCGGTGGCGACGAGCGCAAGCCCTGCGATCGACCGCCGCCAGAGGACGACCGCGACGTCCGACGCTTGCCGGCCGCGTCGGGTGCCGGACAGGTTCCGGACTTGCAGCGTCGCGACGATCGGGCAGGTGGCCGCCGCGTGGGCGCAACATGGTCTCGGGTGGCGCATGCTCACTGCGGTGAACCGGTGGCCGATTCGCCGCAACATGATTTCAAATGGCGCGGTCTGCCCACAGGGGCGTCGACGCCGGTCGCTGCGAGCCATCAGCGCGTTGACGCGGCCTTCGCGACCCCGAAAGGGCCGACTGTCCGTTCTTTGGGCATGGCAGGGGCCCCGGAGACCATTTCGCCGGAACATCGGTCTGCAGTGGCACACGCTCTGTCGGCGAGCCGGTAGCCACTTCGCCGCAACATGCGCCGGCCGTCACTCCTTGCCCGGCGGACGCCCCAGCAGGCTCGCCATCTCCTGCTCCAGGCTGTCGAGCACGGATTTCGGCGATGTCGGTCGGGCGTCGGGCTTGGGCTCGGCATAGGCGGCACGCGCCGGCTCGGGTGCCGACGAGCGTTGCGGCTCCATTCGGGGTGCCTCGCGGGCCGGCTCCAGGCGCGGCACGTCACGCACG
Source organism: Xanthobacteraceae bacterium (assembly GCA_049509935.1). Taxonomy (GTDB): domain Bacteria; phylum Pseudomonadota; class Alphaproteobacteria; order Rhizobiales; family Xanthobacteraceae; genus AP-16. The sequence continues at coordinate 15,394 of JBEKZK010000009.1, forward strand.
GGCGGTGCGACCTCGGCGGCCGGCGCCGGGCGGACCTGAAGCTCACCGCGATCCTCGCTCGGGGGCCGCGGCCGGCGCAGCGCGGCTTCCAGCCGTTGCGCCATGTCGGCCAGATTGTCCTCCTGGGTCGGCGCCGCGGGGCGCGGCTCGATCGCGCGCAGCGGCTCGGCAGTGGCCTTGGCGGAGGGCGGCGGCACCCGGAACGGCGGACGCTCGGGCGCGGCCGGGCGTGACATCGGCTCCGCGGAGGCAACTGCGCGGGGCATCGGCTCGGCGTGCCGCGGCAGCGCGGGCTCCGGCTCGCCGTGGCGCCCCGGTCGCGGCCCCGGCTCGGGCTCGGCCATCCGCGCGCCGCGCGGCATCGGCTCGGGCTCGACGGTCCGCAGCGGCCGCACCATCGGCGGCGGTTCCGGCTCGGGCACGCGGGGCGTCCGTTGCGGGCGTGTGCCCGGTTCCGGCTCGTGGCGTTGCACCGGCTCGGGCTGCGGCGGCCAGGCCGGAGCAGTCTCGACGCGCGGCGGCGCGATCTCGGGAAGGCGCGGTGCCGCGTCCCCGCGGCTTCCCGCCGCCTCGCGGGCTGCCGCGACCGGCACCGCGCGCACGATGTTCTGCTCGATCACCACGTCGCTCGGACCGCCGATCATCAGCAAATGCTCGACGTTGTCGCGGCGGATCAACACCAGGCGACGCCGCCCGTCGATCGCCGCGGCGTCGATCACGGCGAGCCGCGGCTGGCGTCCGCGCGTTGTTCCACCGCCGATGCGGCTGCTGGCGAGCCGCCGCCACAGCCAGAAGAAGACCGCGATCAGGGCGAGGACGATTGCAAACGCGATCAGGAACTGTGTCAGCCGTTCCATGCCGAACCAACTGTCCATCGGTCTGTCTCCGGCCCGGGACACGAACCGACCGACAGAATCGGAGTGTCTCCCGCAACACCTGAAACCATAGCGCATACGATACGCGCTCGCACTCTCCGCCGCAAACCGGCTTCGGCGCAACCGGCGTCTGCGTCCCTGGTAAACGGCGGCGGCAAAATCTGCCGCCCGGTCGGGACGAACGGGCGACGCCGAAGGAGGCGTCGGGGCCGAAACCGCAGCCGGCCTCGGATTTCATGGTTAACGCCGAATTTACGGCTGGTCCCGCCTTAACCTCCCGTTAACCATGAGGCCGGCAAAGTCTGCCGATCGGAGCCGGCCGCACGACTCGCGCCACGCCCGCCCGGGAGGCCAAATGCCGATTTCCGAGATGCCGATCTTCGCCATGCTCCGCACCCGCATGCAATGGCACCAGGAGCGGCAGAAGTTGCTCGCCGAGAACGTCGCCAACTCGGACACGCCCAATTTCCGCCCGCGCGACCTCGTCCCGCTGGATTTCACCCGCGGCGGACCGCGCAGCCCCTCGGTGGCGCTCGTCACCACCGACCCGGCGCACCTGGCGGGCTTCGGCGGCGGCAGCACCCGATTCGCCTCCGACGGCAACGGACCGTTCGAGATCCGCCCGGCCGGCAACGGGGTCGACCACGAGGATCAGATGATGCGGGTCGCCTCCAACCAGATGGACTACCAGATCGCCACGACGCTCTACAGTCGCGGCCTCAACCTCATCAAGACCGCGATCGGCAAGAGCTGAAGGGCTTCGACATGGGCAGCATGGATTTCGTCAAATCGCTCGCCATCGCGGCGTCCGGCATGCGCGCCCAGTCCGGCCGCATGCGCGTCGTCGCGGAAAACATCGCCAACGCCGACTCGACCGCCCAGCAGCCGGGCGGCGATCCCTACCGGCGCCGGATCCCGACCTTCAGCGCCGAGGTCGACCGCTCGCTGGAGTCGACCGTGGTCAAGCTCGGGCGCATCCGCGCCGACCCCTCCGATTTCCGCAGCAGGTACGAGCCCGGTCATCCCGCCGCCGACCCCCGCGGCTACGTCAAATACCCCAATGTCGATACCCTGATCGAGACCACCGACATGCGCGACGCCCAGCGCTCCTACGAGGCGAACCTCAATGTCATCAGTGCGACCCGCCGAATGATCCAACGCACGCTCGCAATCCTGACGAGCTAAGGAGGCCACCATGGTGACGCCCATCTCTGCTGCCAGTGCCTATGCCAGGCTTGCCCGTATCGCCGAACCGGGAGCCGCGCTCGACCAGAGCGTCGGCGACGTGTCATCCGGGCAGACCTCCTCGGGGCAGAGTTTCGGCGCGCTCGTGAAGGATGCGCTGGGCGCCGTCGTCGAGGCCGGCGGCAAGTCGGATATGCAGGTCAAGGCGATGGCCTCCGGCAAGGCCAACATGGTCGACCTGGTCACCGCGGTCGCCGAGAGCGAGACCGCGATCAGCACCCTGGTCTCGGTGCGCGACCGGGTGATCCAGGCCTACCAGCAGATCATGCAGATGCCGATCTGAGGATCGTTCCGCGATGACCGGACCCGAAGTGCTCGACGTCGCCCGCGACGCCATTATCACGCTGGTCTACGTGGCGAGCCCGCTGATGCTCGTCGGGCTCTTCGTCGGCGTGATCATCTCGCTGTTCCAGGCGCTCACCCAGATCCAGGAGATGACGCTGGTCTTCGTGCCGAAGATCATCGCGATGTTCGTCGCCCTGCTCCTGGCGCTGCCGTTCATGGCCGATCAGCTGAACGGCCACATGACCCGCATCGCCGCCCGCATCATCGGCGGATAGGGCATGCGAATTGATGGCGAGCCAGACCGCAAAGCGCTCTAGACTCCCGCGTCATGCGAATCGATGTCTCGTTCCTGCCGGCGCTGGCGGCCGCGTTCATGCTCATGTTCGCGCGGATCGGCACCATGGTCATGATGATGCCGGGGCTCGGCGAGGTCAACATATCGTCGCGGATGCGGCTGGTCATCGCGGTGGTGCTCACCGCCCTGCTGCTGCCGCTGCACCGCGACGCCTTCCACATCGATCTGCGATCGTTCGGGCCGGTGCTGCTGTCGTTCGGCCAGGAGTTCCTGATCGGCGCCGTGCTCGGGATCAGCGCGCAGCTGACCGTCTCGGCGCTGCAGGTCACCGGCAGCATCGTCGCCCAGCAGCTCGGTCTCGGCTTCGTCACCGAGGTCGATCCGACGCAGGGCCAGCAGGGCGCGCTGGTCGGCAATTTTCTCACCCTGCTCGGCATTACGCTGATCTTCGTGTCGAACCTGCACTACCTGGTGATCGCCGCGCTGCACGACAGCTACGCGCTGTTTCCCCCCGGCGAGCTGCCGCCGCTCGGCGACGTGACCGCGCTGGTGACCCACACGGTCGCCGGCGCGTTCCGCATCGGCGTGCAGCTGTCGGCGCCGTTTCTGGTGTTCGGCCTGCTGTTCAATCTCGGTCTCGGCGTGCTCGCCCGCCTGATGCCGCAGATGCAGGTGTTCTTCGTCGGAGTGCCGCTGTCGATCATGCTCGGGCTCCTCATCCTGGTGGCGGTGATCGGCGCCATGATGAGTACGTTCCTCGACTATTTCGCCGATGTCCTGCGCCAGCTCGCGCCCTATTCGTGACGGACGCGCGCCGCCATGGCTGAGGAGGATAGCGGCGAACGCACACAGGACCCGACCCAGAAGCGGCTCGACGAGGCGATCGATCGCGGCGACGTCGTCAAGAGCCAGGAGGTCAACACCTGGTTCATCCTCGCCGCCGGTTGCCTCGTGCTGATGTCCTTCTCGGTACCGATCGGAGCCGCGCTGGAGGCGACGCTGCGCGGCGTGATCGCCAATTCGCACATGCTGCGGGTGGACGGCGGCGGCCTCACCAGGCTCGGCGCCAGGCTCGAGCTCGAGGTGATCGGCGCACTCGGCATCCCGCTGCTGGTGCTGACGCTGGCGGCGGTCGCCGGCAACGTGATCCAGCACCGCCTGGTCTGGTCGCTCGACGCGCTGAAGCCGAAGTTCTCGAAGATCTCGCCGCTCGCCGGCGCCAAGCGGCTGTTCTCCAAGCAGGCGCTGGCCAACTTCATCAAGGGGCTCGCCAAGCTGGCGCTGGTCGGCACCATCATGACGTCGGTGCTGTGGCCGCAGCGCCACCGGCTCGAGGCCCTGTTGGCGACCGACCCGGCGGCGCTTCTGGCGCTGACCCGCAGCCTGTCGCTCCAGATGCTGGGGTCGGTGGTCGCGGCGCTGGCGATCGTTGCGGCACTGGATTACCTCTTCCAATACCGGCAATGGTACGAGAAGCAGAAGATGTCGCTGCGCGAGATCAAGGAGGAGTTCAAGCAGTCCGAAGGCGATCCGGCGATCAAGGCCAAGATCCGTCAGTTGCGCCAGGCGCGCTCGAAGAAGCGCATGATGGCGGGGGTGCCGAAGGCGTCCGTGGTCATCACCAACCCGACACATTTCGCGGTGGCGCTCAAGTACGAGCGCGGAATGGCCGCGCCGGTCTGCGTCGCCAAGGGCATCGACGCCATCGCGCTGCGAATCCGCGAGGTCGCCGAAGGCGCCAGCGTGCCGGTGGTGGAGAACCCGCCGCTGGCCCGAGCGCTGCACGCCGCCGTCGAGATCGACCAGGAGATCCGGCCCGAGCACTACAAGGCGGTCGCCGAGGTCATCAGCTACCTGATGCGGCTCAATCGGACGTTCGGCAAGTGATTTTCGCGGCACCATTCTTGCGTCGGGAAGGGTCTAATTCACCGATTCTTCGCGAGTGCGCAGAGACCGCTCTCGTCCGCGGACTTGACGCGGTATGATGAAGGCGACTGATTCCATCCCGGCCGGCCCGTTCGAACGGGGCCCTGCGAGCACCCATGGCGACCCAGGATCTGAGTGACGGACCGCGGCTGGCGGCGGTCGAGGCGGGCGGCCACGGCGGCAGTGTCGGCATGGTGCTGCTCGTCGCCCTGGTGCTGGTGGGAGCCGCGGTCGGCTTCCTGTTCGTCGACCGCGATCACGGCCAGCCCTACATCGTGCTCCTGCTCGCGGCGCTTGCCGTGGTGGGGGTGTTCTCGCTGTTCGCCGCCGCCGCAGGAATCCTGCGGATTCCCGGCAAGGAAGCCGCCAACGCCCTCGGCATGGCGATTACCGACGGCGCTGCCGACGGCGTCGTGGTGACCGATCCGGGCGGCCGCGTGCTCTACGCCAATGCCGCTTATCTGGCGATCGTCGGCGCCACCGACCCCAAGGATGTGCGCCCGGTCGAGCGGGTGTTCATCGGCGAGCCCGACGTGTCGGAGGCGGTCTACCGGCTGGCCAAGGCGGCGCGGGAAGGGCGCCGGTTGCAGGAGGAGGTTCGCGTCCCGGGCCTCCGCGGTCAGCCCGCGCGATGGCTGCGGCTGCGCGTCCGCCCGCTCACCGAGGGCGCCCGCAACGCCCGCGCCACGGTGTGGACCGTCGCCGAGGTGACGCGCGATCGCGAGCGCCAGGAGAACGTGTTCCAGGAGTTGCAGCACGCGATCGACTTTCTCGACCACGCGCCGGCCGGCTTCCTGTCGATCGATGCCAATGGCGATATCGGGTATCTCAACGCCACCTTGGCGGGCTGGCTCGAGCACGACCTCGCCCAGGTCGGCTCCGGTGGCCTGAAGCTCGCCGATATCGTGGCGGGCGACGGCGCTGCGCTGCTCACCACCCTGCCGGCGGCGCCGGGCGCGGTCAGGACCGACGTGCTCGACCTCGATCTGAAGACCCGGGCCGGGCGCACCGTGCCGGTGCGGCTGTTCCACAAGGTCGCGTTCGCGGCCGACGGGACGTCGGGAGCCTCGCGCACCCTGGTGCTCAACCGTGCCCGCGATGCCGGCGCCGACCCCCAGCGCGCCGCCGAGGTGCGTTTCGTGCGCTTCTTCCACAACACCCCGATGGCGATCGCGACGGTCGACCGCGCCGGTCGGATCGCGCGCAGCAATGCGCCGTTCGCCCGCCTGCACCACGGGCTGAGCCGCAGCGAGGCGGTACCGGCGGAGGGCCGTTCGATCCTCGCGGTCGTCGCCGACCGCGACCGCGGCGCCCTGGAGGCGGCGCTGGCGCGTGCCGCCGACGGGCAGGGCGACATCGCACCGCTCGACATCACGCTGGCCGGCGACGACAAGCGCTCGGCGCGGCTCTACGTGTCGGCGGTCGAGGACGACGACCGCGACGGCGAGGCGGCGATCGTCTACGCCATCGAGACCACCGAGCAGCGCGCCCTCCAGGACCAGGTCAACCAGGCGCAGAAGATGGAATCGGTCGGCCAGCTCGCCGGCGGTATCGCCCACGACTTCAACAACGTGCTGTCCGCCATCATGATGGCGACCGACTTCCTGCTCAACGCGCACAAGCCGACCGATCCGTCGTTTCAGGACATCATGCAGATCAAGCAGAACGCCAACCGGGCCGCCAGCCTGGTGCGTCAGCTGCTGGCGTTCTCGCGTCGCCAGACGCTGCGGCCGCAGGTGCTCGATCTCGGCGAGGTGCTGAGCGACCTGACCATGCTGCTGCGCCGGCTGATCGGCGAGAAGGTGACGCTCGAGGTGGTGCACGGCCGCGACCTGTGGCCGATCAAGACCGACATCTCCCAGTTCGAGCAGGTGATCGTCAATCTCGCCGTCAATGCCCGCGACGCCATGCCGGACGGCGGCAAGCTCTCGCTGCGCACCCGCAACGTCGCCGAGGCCGACTGCGCGGGCTTCCCGTACAAGCCGATGCCGGCCGCCGACTACGTGCTGGTCGAGGTGCGCGACACCGGCAGCGGCATCCCGCCGGAGATCATGGGCCGGATCTTCGAGCCTTTCTTCTCCACCAAAGAGGTCGGCAAGGGCACCGGCCTCGGACTCTCCACCGTCTACGGTATCGTCAAGCAGACCGGCGGCTTCGTCTTCCTCGACTCCGAGATCGGGCGGGGCACCACGTTCCACATCTTCCTGCCGCGCCACGTGCCCGATGCGGCCGAGCTCGCGGAGGCCGAGGCCGCCGCCCGGCCGGCGCCCGCGCTTGCCGCGGCCGACAGCGCCAGGCAGGCGGATCTGACCGGTCACGGCACCATTCTGCTGGTCGAGGACGAGGAGGGCCTGCGCGCGCTCAACGCCCGTGGGCTTGCCTCGCGCGGCTACACGGTTCTCGAGGCAGGCAACGGCGTCGAGGCGATCGACGTGCTCGAAGGCTGCGGCGGCGACGTCGACCTCGTGGTCTCCGACGTGGTGATGCCGGAGATGGACGGCCCGACCCTGCTCAAGGAGCTGCGTCGGCGCAATCCGGATCTCAAGATCATCTTCGTGTCCGGCTACGCCGAGGACGCCTTCGAAAAGCATCTCCCCGAGCGCGGCCAGTTCGCCTTCCTGGCCAAGCCCTTCACGCTCAAGCAGCTGGTCGCCGCCGTGAAGGAGACGATGGCGGCGTAGGGTCGGCAGTGAATGCCGGCGCCGCTGGCGACCTGACGGCCACGCCCGGCTGGAACCCCGCGGACGATGATGCCGGTATCGGCCACCGATCCGCCGCAATCCGGTCGCGGGCACGGCTACGGCCCGGCGAATGCCTGCCCTCGGGCTTGACCGAGGGTGGAGCCGTTCGCCGATCGAGGACATGCGCATAGCGGAATTTGAATCTACAGCGATCTACAGCGCTTCCCGGGTCGAGGCGCCGCAACAAATGGTTCACTACGACCGGGAAGCGCCGTAGTGCACCGATTCCTAAGTTCGCATCACTTGGTGACATCCCTCAGGTGCGAACCTCAGGTGCGAAATTCGGAATCAAGAGGTGGACAAGCAAGTCTATGATTCCAGTGCGGTTTTTGGATTTGATGTCGCCATGACGAGCGCGCCGGACATCTGATAGGAACGTCAAATCGACCGCACCAGTTTATCCCAGCAGCCGCGCTGGCGCCGAATTCGGACCGAATTATGCCACGATTCGCGCCATACATCTTTCTGGATATGAGTCTTTGAATTTTGTATTCGAACAAAGCCGCCGAGAGGATGCACACGCAGCGTGGGCCGGCGGCGGCTTTGGGGTGTGCGGCCAATGATGTTGCCGCGGCGCGCGGGGGTCGCGCGGCATCGGAATAGCAGGCATTTGACCTCGTGCGCGGCGACCGGGCGGGGCGTCGCGGGCATGCAGGGCGGACTTGCGCGTCATGACGTTACGTCATGGCGCTGCGGGCCGGAATTGGGGGAGCCAGGAGCGTGAAGCCAGTCGTACTTCTCGTCGGCGCCGACAAGGGTGGTGTCGGCAAGACCACGGTCACCCGGACCGTGCTCGATTATCTGTCCGCGAAGAACATGCCGGCGCGGGCCTTCGATGCCGAGCACCCGCGCGGAACCCTGAAGCGGTTTCATCCGATCTCGACCGACGTCATCGACATCACCGACGTGGCCGATCAAATGAAGATGCTCGACACCCTGCACACCAGCGACGTCAAGGTGAGCGTGATCGACATCCGCGCCGGCCTGCTGTCCGGCACCCTGCAGGCGCTGACCGACGTCGGCTTCTTCGACATGGTCAAGGCCGGCGAGTTCAACTTCGGGCTCCTTCACGTGGTCGGTCCCTCCGTCGCCTCGCTGGACGAGATCAGCGAGGTGCTTCCGCTCGCCGCCGACAAGCACTATTTCGTGGTGAAGAACTTCATCAACGAGACGAGCTTCTTCGAGTGGAATCCCGACGTCTACAAGAGCTACTTCAACATGCTGAAGAACGCCGTGGAGGTCAACGTCCCGAAGCTCAACGAGATGGCCTACGAGCAGGTCGAGCTCGCCGGGGTTCCGTTCTCGACCTTCGTCGCCAACCGCAACCCGCAGGGCCTGCCGGGCAACTACTCTCTGGTGCTGCGCGGATACGTGCGGACCTGGCTCAATCAGATCAGCGCCGAGTACGACCGGGTGGGCCTCCTCGAGCGGCTCAGCAGCTGATCGGGCCTCCTCGAGCGGCCGTGGACGACCCGTGGTAGGCGGAATGCAGCGGATCACCTATGCGGCGATCGTCGCGGCAGCGCATGCCCGCACCGGCAAGACGCTGCTGTCGCGGGTGCTCGCCGATTACTTCATGGTGTCCGGCGACAGCCCGATGATCTTCGACACCGACCCGATCGAGCAGACCCTGAGCGCCAGCTTTCCGACCCAGTCGCTGGTGGTCGACATCAACCAGGTGCGCGACCAGATGCTGCTGTTCGACAATCTGGCGTCTCCCTCGGCCGACACGCGCGTCGTCGATCTGAGCCACCTCGCGTTCCGCAAGTTCTTCAACCTGATGCGCGACACCGACTTCATCCCCGAGGCACGGTTCGCCGGGGTCGAGCCGTTGATCTTCTATATCGTCGATCACGATCGCCGGTCGCTCGAGGAGGGCCGCCTGCTGCTCGATCGCTTCGCCGATTGCGCCGTCGTGGTGGTCGACAACGGCCATCTGCGCCAGCCCACCAGCGTCACCCGCCGGAGCTCCGACTACCGTGCGCTGCACGCCTGCGACCTGCATCTGGCGATGCCGGCGCTCGACGCCGTCGCGGCGACGGTGATCGAGGAGGACCCCCTCCTGTCGCTGGGCGAGCTGCTGCGTCAGCCGCTGCGCTCGAGCATCGACGCCGACGATCTCGCCGGCAACGCCCGCGCGGCGATTCGCGGCTGGGTGCTCAGGCTGTTTCGCGAAATCCACCGGGTGAACGAGATCCTGGCGACCCGGTTGGCCGCCGACCCCGTCCCGCCGCAGCTGACGCCGACGCGGTCGGACGCCTGAGCCGCACCCGGCCTCGCGGAAGGTCGCGGTGTGGCGGTGCAGGGTCTTAACAACGGCGTTTCGAATACCAATATGGGGCCTGCGTGGCGGAGCGAGTACCGGAAGCCGCAACCGGCTTTCGAGGTCAATACGCTGTCCGCCCGGGGTTTTGGCGCGCTGGGCGGCCGTGGTCGGCCCGAAGGCGCGCCGGGGCACTTTTGGGAGGTATCAATGTCGACCTTTGGACGCATCCGGCCGCTGGTGGCTCTCGCCGCCGTTGCGGCGATGCTGGCCTTCGTCACCGCCGCGGACGCGCGAGTCGGCGGCGGCTTCAGCCTCGGCAGCCGCGGCGGGCGCACATTCAGCGCACCGCCGCCGACCTCGACGGCGCCGAGCACCGCGCGGCCGTTCGATCGCACGATGACGCAGCCGACCCGGCCCTCCTTGCCGTCGGCCTCACCGGGGCTGTTCGGCGGCATGTTCGGCCGCGGCCTGATGGGCGGCCTGCTCGGCGGTTTCATCGGCGCTGGCCTGTTCGGCCTGCTGTTCGGCCACGGCCTGTTCGGCGGCATGGGCGGATTTGCCTCGTTCCTCGGGCTCATCCTGCAGCTGGCGCTGGTCTACTTCGTTGCACGGCTCGCCTGGAGCTGGTGGCAGCGGCGCAGCCAGCCGGCCTATGCGGGCGCGTCGCCGGGCGGGTTGCGCAGCGCCCTGACCGGCCTCGGCGGGCTCGGTGCCGCGCCCGGGGGGATTGCCGGCCCTGGCATCTCCGGCAGCATCGGCGCGCCGATCACCGTCGACAAGAAGGACTACGACGCCTTCGAGCACCTGCTCGGCGACGTCCAGGCGGCGTATGGTGCGGAGGATCTCAACCATCTGCGCGCCCGGGTCACTCCGGAAATGCTCTCCTACCTGGCGGACGATCTCGCCCGGAATGCCAGTCGCGGGGTGGTGAACAGGGTATCCGACGTCAAGCTGCTGCAGGGCGACCTCGCGGAAGCCTGGCGCGAGAGCGACGTCGACTACGCCACGGTGGCGATGCGGTTCTCGGCGATCGACAAGCTGGTCGACCGCGCCAGCGGCAGCGTCGTCGAGGGCGATCCCGTGCATCCGGTGGAGGCCACCGAGCTGTGGACGTTCCGGCGCGATCGCGGCGGCGACTGGCTGCTGTCCGCGATCCAGCAGGCCTGAGCACGGAGACGACGATTCCCGACCCGCGGGCGTCGAGAATTTTCGCCTCGTGTTTCAGCAAGTGTTTACGCCCGTGACTGTTGACGTGAACCGGCGGCGAGCCGGCGCCGGCACAATCTTGACCGCGAATCGAAACCGTGCAAAGAGCGGGTACAACCGGTTTTCGGCCTGATCTCTTGCTGACACGCTGCCGACTTTTGGGCCGCGCCTAACAAGATCTCCCAACAACGACGAAATCGATACGAGATGTCGACGTCGAGACGTCGAATCACCGGGACCCGGCGTCGCCTGACGCCGGGTCTTTTTGCTGGTCGGCACGGCCGCGGTGGTCCGACGGGCGTCGTTGACCGCGCGGCTGTCGCCCGGCCGCTGGTTGCGACCGACGGTCGACCGGGCCGGGCTGCGGACGTGCCAATCGGGGACAATGCGCCTATAAGGGCCGATCATCCCGGGAGCCCTCCATGAATGCGCCGGCCGACATCGTCCCGCCTTATCGCCATACCCCGCTGTTTCCGCTCGGACCGGACCGCACGGCCTATCGCAAGCTCTCGGGCGAGGGCGTGCGGATCGAGCAAGTGCTCGGCTGCGAGATCCTGATGGTCGAGCGCGAGGCGCTGCGGCGGCTCGCCGAGGCCGCCTTCATCGACATCAACCACCTGCTGCGTCCCGGCCACCTGCGGCAGCTCGCCGCGATCCTCGACGATCCCGAGGCCACCTCCAACGACAAGTTCGTCGCCTATGACCTGCTCAAGAACGCCAACATCGCCGCCGGCGGGGTGCTGCCGATGTGCCAGGACACCGGCACGGCGATCGTCACGGCCAAGAAGGGCCGGCTGGTGTGGACCGATGGCGACGACGAGGCGGCGCTCGCCGAAGGCGTCAGCGCCGCCTACGCCAAGAAGAACCTGCGCTACAGCCAGGTTGCGGCGCTGTCGATGTTCGAGGAGAGGAACACCGGCGACAATATGCCGGCGCAGATCGATATCGCCGCCGAGGGCGAGGATTCCTACAAGTTCCTGTTCCTCGCCAAGGGCGGCGGTTCGGCCAACAAGAGCTTCCTCTATCAGACGACGCCGTCGATCCTGACTCCCGAGCGGATGATCGCGTTCCTCAAGGAAAAGATCCTCACCCTCGGCACCGCGGCCTGTCCGCCCTATCACCTCGCCATCGTCATCGGCGGGATGAGCGCGGAACTGACGATGAAGACGGTGAAGCTCGCCTCCGCCCGCTATCTCGACGCGCTGCCGACCTCCGGCGGGCCGAACGGCCGCGCCTTCCGCGACCTCGCGATGGAAGCGGAGATTCTTAAGCTGACCCAGCAGCTCGGCGTCGGCGCGCAGTTCGGCGGCAAGTATTTCTGCCACGACGTGCGCGTCGTCCGCCTGCCGCGCCACGGCGCCTCGCTGCCGATCGGCCTCGGCGTCTCCTGCTCAGCCGACCGCCAGGCGCTCGGCAAGATCACCCGCGACGGAGTCTTCCTCGAGGCGCTGGAACACGATCCGGCGCGCTACCTGCCGGCAGTCGACGAGGCCAGCCTCGGCGGGCCGGTGGTGAAGATCGACCTCAACCGGCCGATGAAGGAAATCCTCGCCGAGCTGACCAGGAACCCGATCCGCACCCGCCTGGCGCTGACCGGGACGATGATCGTCGCCCGCGACCTGGCCCACGCCAAGATCCGCGAGCGGCTCGACCGCGGCGAGCCGATGCCCGACTATCTCAGGGACCATCCGGTCTACTACGCCGGTCCGGCCAAGACCCCGGCCGGCTACGCCTCGGGCTCGTTCGGACCGACCACGGCGGGCCGGATGGATTCCTACGTCGACCAGTTCCAGGCGGCGGGCGGCTCGATGGTGATGCTCGCCAAAGGCAACCGCTC
>JBEKZK010000090.1:0-10560 GCA_049509935.1 Xanthobacteraceae bacterium
GGCCTTGCGGGCGGTGCCCGGCAAGGCCACGCTTCCCGGTCTCTGTAGTTCCTGTAGCCCGGCGTCAGCTCGTTTCGTCTGCCACTTGCGCCAGCGCGGCGCGAACCGCCGTCACCAGCGAGGCCATGCCGTAGGGCTTGGGCAACCACGCGAGCGGGAAGGAGACTGCCGCCCGGTCACGGATCTGGCGGTCGTGGTGGGCGGTCGCGAAAATACATCTGATGCCGGTCCTCGAATAGATGTCGATGGCGGCATCGATCCCGTCGCGCCTTCCCCTGAGATGGACGTCCATGATGGCGAGAGCCGGGCGTTCGGATTCCGCCAGCATCACGGCGTCGTCGGCGGTCGCCGCGACCCCGACGACCATGAAGCCGGCATCGATCAGCGCCGCCTCGAGATCGGTGGACATCAAATAGTCGTCTTCGACGATGAGGAGCCGGGGGGTGGCCGGTTTCCGGTCTGACGACGGCGATGCGGGCGATGCGGCGCGGACATCACGGGATTCAGGCGGCGGCGACGATGTCACGATGGCAATTTCGCTGTCGGCCATTGACCGGTGTGCTTTTTGTACTTGCGGGCAGTCGTTGGTATTTGGGCAGCCGTCGATATTTGTTGCGACCTCGTGACCTGTTCCCTAAGGCCAGTTTCAACGCACCGGGAAGGTGACCGTACAGCGGGCGCCGGGCGTGCGCTGCACCGTGAGCTTGCCGCCGAGCTGACGCGCGAGACCGACCACGAGGCCCAGTCCGGACGACCGCCTGCGGGCTTCTTCGAAATCGAAACCCGGGCCGTCATCCTCGACAAACAGCACACAGGATTCGCCGTCGCGCGTCAAGCCGACACGGATGGTTCCTACACGCTCGGGCATTCCGTATTTGACCGCGTTGGTCAGAAGCTCGTTGAGAATGAGCGCCAGCGGCATTGCCGCATCGTTGGCGATCTCGCCATGGGCCCGTTCGCAGACGATGGTGACGTGCCTGTCGAACGACTGTTTGGCGCTCGCGCACACCGCCTCCAGAAGGTCGCGTGCACTGAAGTTGGCCGGGTTGCCCGCGTTGTAGAGAGTCTGCTGAGCGGACGCCATGGCGACCACCCGCTTGCAGGCGTCGCCGAGCACGGCGCGGGCGTGCTCGCTCTCGGCTTCGCGCTGCGCGGTCCTCAGCAGGGCGTTGAGCATCTGCATGTTGTTCTTGACGCGGTGGTTGAGCTCGTTCAGCAGCACCCGCTGCTGGGTTTCTGCTTCACGGCGCTCGCTGATGTCGATCAGCATGTTGACCGCGCCGGTGACATTTCCGGCGCCGTCCACCAGAGGCGTCGGAAACGGGATGAACGGGACGCGGGTCCCGTCCGGCCGCTCGGCTACCGCTTCGGCGCCGCGCACCGCACGCCTCTCCTTGAGCGCCGTCGCCATCGGGCATTGATCGTGCGGCATGAGGGTTCCGTCGGGCCGATAGAGCCGCCAGGTCACGCACCATTCGTCGCCAAGCCGGGGTGTGCGCCCCGCAAGCTCGACCGCGGCGTGGTTGAAGAACGTGATCCGCCCCTCCGCGTCGGTGGTGTAGATGGCCGCCGGCAGGGCTTCGAGCAGGTCGCGGAATTGCCGCTCCGCATGGCCCAGCCGCTCGGATTGCCGCTTCGCCTCCGTGACGTCGCGGGTCACCGCCAGCTGGGCGACTGAACCGTCGGGCATCCGCAGCGGTGCCCCATTGGTCTGCATGTGGCGCCGGGCGCCCTTCAGCCCGACGATGTCGAATTCCCAGGCCAGAGATTCGCCGTCGCATACCTGCTCGTGGTGCCGCCGCCACGCGTCACGATGCTCCGGCGCGATCAAGTCGAAAATGCACCGGCCCTCGACCTCGGCAAAACTCTGCGCCTCGACCATGTCCAGGCCGGCCGGGTTCATGTGGACGAGCGTGCCGTCGCGGGCGACGATCTTGATGCATTCCGGCGTGGTATCGACGATCGCACGCAACAGCTGCGGGCTTTCCAGAACCTGCTCGCGAGTCATACATCGCGCATCATCAGCGGGAATCTTCGGGACGCGCCGGCCAAGTGATCGGGTCTGCTCCGCAATCGTCGACGCGACGTCGAGCATGGCAAGGTCTCCTGGTGGAAGCGCCCCCGCGAACGCGCGCTTGCGGCAGGCGCGCGACGACGGCGGGATCACCGACGGACTGGTAACCCCAAGCCCAACGCGTTCGGCGTCATCATGTTCCAAGCCGCGCCCGGCGACGGCATTTGCCCGCGCGCGGTTGACGTCGGATTCGATGGAACCGGTCCGACCGGGACGTCGAGGCAGGCGGTGAGCGCCGGCATGTCCGGCGCGGCGGGACGGCTGAAGCAGGTCCCGGCGAAAGCCTGCCCTCGGACTGCACACGAGGTTGGGCCCGATTCGCCGATCAAGGAAATCTGCAGCGCTCCCCGCGTCGAGGCGCCGCAACGGTGGTTTCACGCCGACCGGGAAGCTCTGGCCGCGTCCGTCATGAATAGAGCATGTAGCTCGAGATCGGATAGGACACGGCGGCGCCGAGCGCGCCCCCGGCGATCAAGTCGCTCGGATAATGGTGGGCCGACGCGAGGCGGGCCCATCCGATCGACATCCACAGGGCAATCGAGGGAAGCAACGCTCCGGGAAATGCCGCCACGATCGGCACGAGGGCCGCGGTGATCGTCATCGAATGGCCGCTCGGGAACGAGAACTCGTCCATCGCCGGCAACAGAGGCTGCAGCCGAGGGTCCGCTCGAAACGGCCTGGGCCGGGAGATCCTCCGTTTGATCTTCGGGTACAGCCAATGCAGGATGGCGGTGTTGATCGCCGCGACGCCGACGACCGGCACCGCACGCCAGCCGGTGCGCACGAGGCAGAACGGAAACAGCGCCAGATAGATCCAGCCGTTTCCAAGCCAGCTCAACGCGATCGCGAGGGAGCGGCTCGTGGTGCGCTGAGCCGAGCACAGACGGACCACTGACAGCTCGGCCATCGCCACATGGGCAAGAAAGCTCCGCGCATAGATCGTTGATCCAGCCATCACACCCGGCAGGCATGTTGAGGTTGGAATCGAATGTACATCAGCGGCCCGTTGGTGGCCAGCCGTTTGCCATTTTGCCTTCGCCGTTTTGCGACCGATTGCCGCGGCGAATCCGCGCGTCAGAGCGCCGGACACCTGCCGGGCGGCGGACGCCGCGCTCACGCGGCGATGAGGCCGACCGCGCCTTTGTTCGGACCGCGCCGATTGCCCTGCTGTTGTGACCGAACACAGCGAGCGACACTCGGCGCAGGTTCCAGGCGACATGGTAAACGCATCGATAAATCGTCAATGCGCATCTCACGGGTCCTCCAGCGCTTCCCGGTCATGGTGAACCACTTGTTGCGTCGCCTCGATCCGGGAAGCGCTGTAGGTTCCCTTGTCGCGCATGTCCTCGATCGGCGAACCGGGTCCACTTCGCCGGGACATGCTGTCGGCGGCGAGCGCGCGGCGAAGCTCGGCGGCCTCGCGATGCGCGGCCAGCGCTGCCGGGCCGTCGCCCAGCGCCGCCAGCGCGTCGGCCATCCGGGCGAGAACGAACGCCACCTCGTGCCCCGTCTCGGCGTCCGGGGATGCGCGCAGCACATCGACGTGCTCGGCGAACGCCGCCACGGCGGCGGCGAAGTCGCGCTGCGAGAACGCCAGGTCCCCCAGCCTTCCCAGGCTCCAGCAAACATCCTGCCGGGTGCCGGCGTTGCCGGGATTCCGCGCCGCCAGCCCGCGGCGGATGTCGAGCGCCTCGCGGTGCGCCGCCGCGGCGCCCGCCACATCGCCCGCGGCGGCGAGCACGTCGCCGATGGTGCCGAGCCGCCATGCGATGTCGTGCACCAGGCCGAGATTTCCGGGGTCGCGGGCCGCCATCGCGCGTCGTCGGGCGAGGCCCTCGCGATAGGCCGCGAGCGCGCCCGCCCGGTCGCCCTGCGCCGCGAGGGCGTCGCCGGCTGCACCGAGCGTCCACGCCGGGTCGCTCCGCATCGCCGCGCCGCCGCTCGCCCGATGGGCCGACAAGGCGCTCTTCATGACCAGTGCATTGCCGATCTTCTCCACAGTCGTGGCGGCACCGCGCTCCCGCCCGGCGCAGGCTCCCGCGTCCCGCAGCGCCGCACCCTCGCGCCAGGCCGCCAGCGCACCATCGAGGTCGCCCAGCGCGGCGAGCACGTCGCCGGTCCGCTCGAGGCCGGCCGACAGATCTTCGCGCGCCCGGCCGTCCGCCGGTGCGAGCCCGCGCATGATGTCGACGCTCTCCCGCCAGCAGGCGAGCGCGCCAGTGAGCCGGCCGTGCGCCACCTGGATGTCGCCGGCCGCGCCGAGCGCGACGGCGAGCGCCCGGCGGGCTGCGGCGGCGGCAGGGTCGGCGGCGACGCCGGCACGGGCTGCATCGACGGCACGGCCGGCCTCGGTGATCGCGGCCGCGACGACGTCCTCGCGGCTATGGCCCATGGGTCTCCGGAGTGTTGCAGCGGGGTTACTGGAAACCCCTGGATTCTCGCGGCGCGTCCTGACACAAACTGCGGCCGGCGGCGTTACGGTATGGCACCACCGTGACAGGAGACACAAGGCTCATGCACCAGGTCAAGCAGCGGCTCCACGAGCCGCGATTGCGTCCGCGCCGGACCAAGATGGAGATCCCCGGATGGGCGGGCAAACCCGAGCCGCGCCGCGACGGCTCGCACGAGTACGCGTGGCACTGCATTCCGTTTTCGGAGAGCGCACAGTACGGCATCGAGCTGTTCTACCCGTTCGACAACGAGCTGCATGTCACGACGCGCGACGGACGCCTGGTGCTCGACGGGGATTTCGGTCCCGATCCCGGAACCGGGATCGAGTGGCCGCCGTTCCGCACCTTCGGGGAACGGTACTACACCTACCAGATCCTGCTCGATCTCAAGGTCGAGGAGGGCATGGCGATCCGCATGGAGACCCATCCGCGCTTCTACACCGACCCGACCGACAGCGTGCCGATCGCGGTGCCGGCGCTGCTGCGGCGGTGGTGGCCGATGATGAACTTCATGGTCTTCAAGTCCCCGCCCGAGGGCCGCACCCACGTGTTCCGGCCGGGCGAGCCGTTCGCCCAGGCCATCGTGATCCCAGCCGAGTCGGAGTTCGAAATCGTCGAGATGGGCGAGGAGGAGGCCGCCGAGCGCGAGCTGCAGTCGCGCCGCATCCATGAGAGCCGGCACACCTTGTCGGCCGACACCCATTGGACCTCAGCGAGCAGCACCGAGTTCGACGGCACCTACCGCCACATTTACCGCGCCGCCAAGGCGAAGGCGCGAGCCGGCGGCGGATAAGGCTTTAGAGCTTGTTCGAGCCGGTCAACGCAGCGATCGCGCCGACCCGGCTGAGCGCCCTCTCCCGATTGGGAGAGGGCCGGGATTCCAGGTCAGGGGTGGGGTTGGGGGCCAAAGGACTCCATCACAGCGACCGCCGCACCGGATGGGCGCCGACGCCAGCCGGCGTCGGGAACAGCGGCGTTTGATGGTCGGTTCGGCCGAGGCGGTCCTCAGTACGCGCGATGATGATGGTGATGATGGTGGTGGTGATGGTGGCGGCGAGGATTGATCACGATGACCCGGTGATGATGGTGATGATGGTGGTACCGCCGATGGTGGTGGTGGTGATAGCCGACGAGCTGCACGGCCGGGGCCTTCTCATCGAGGCGGGCCGCCTCGGCGGCTTCCGCGGCACGCAGCACGGCGACCGCGTTGGGGATCGGCTCGAGCAGCTCGGCGTACGACCGCGCCGGCTCGAGCCCGGTGATATTCGGCGCCGCGATGGGGGCGGCTTGGGCGCCGTCGAGGGCTGCCAAGCCGGAAATGGCGCCGATCAGTCCGGCCACCGTCTTATCCATGTGAATCTCCTTGGGGGGTCGTTTTGGTCTGCCGCGGGCACCGCAGGACAGCGCGTCCGCTTGCCCGGCTGGACGGTAATGATCGCCTGCGACATTTGTTCCCATGGTCCGTCGACGTGGGAGGTCGCCGCGGCCTCGAGCCCGCGATACGACCGGTAGACAACGGAGACGAGGAGATCGAGACGTGCCGAAGCGCGGCGATTGCGGCGAGATCGGGGCCGGCCGTGGCCACCGGCGACCGGATGTGGCCGATGCTCTGCGCCATGTGTTCGCTGGCCTCGCCGCCGCGATGCTGGTGCTCGCGGCGCCGTCGCGGGCCGAGGACCCGACGGCCGCGCAGATACCGATCGCGGTCGCCGATTTCGACTACACCGATGCGTCAGGAGAGGCGGACAACCAGCGGGCCGAGCATGCGGCGCGCCTGGAAATCTTCGCCCGGATGATCCGCAGCGATCTGGCGGGAAGCGGCAAATATCGTGTGGTGGCGCTGGCCTGCGCGCCAGCGCCGTGCTCGGCCGGCCGGATCCAGCCGGCGATGTTGCTGGAGGATGCGCGTCGCGCCGGCGCCAGGCTGCTGCTCTATGGCGGCATCCAGAAGATGAGCACGCTCATCCAGTTCGCCAAGTCGCAGGTGGTCGATGTCGACGCCGACAAGCTGGTCTTCGATCGCCTGATCACGTTCCGCGGGGACAGCGACGAGGCATGGCGGCGCGCCGAGCAGTTCCTTGTGGGCGAGCTGGTGTCGGCGAACGGACCGCACTGAAACGTTGTGTACGACCGCGGCTTACTTGATCACCTCCATGCGGACTTGAGCGACTCCGGCCTCGGTCATGCCGACGGCCTGCGCCGCGCCGTGGGAGAGATCGATCGAGCGGCCGCGAATGAACGGCCCGCGATCGTTGACGCGCACGACGACCGACCGCCCGTTCGCCACGTTGGTCACCCGCACCCGCGTTCCGAACGGCAGCGTGCGATGCGCCGCCGTCAGGCCCGCCGCATGATAGTAGCTCGCGACCCCCATCGAGCCCGCCGCGGCGCCGCCGCGGCTGTCGGTCGCCGGGTGAGACCGGTAGGCCGGTGTCGCGGCCCGTTCGTTCGTGGTCGCCAGCATCCGGCCGGCAGGCGATCCGCCGCACCCGGCGAGCAGCAGCGACTCCACCGCCATCACGGCGAGCGCGAATATCCGCATCGTCCCGTCCCCCGATTCCACGCAACTCGCGATTTCAACCGTCGGCTGGGGCGAATTTGCGGCGCATCTGTGGCGGGCTCCGCTCCGCACCCGGTTCTCGCCGCAATTCGCGCGAGACGCCGGCGCGCGCTAAGGCAAGTGCCGGCGGATCTACGGTCTTGCCAGTGCCACCGGCGGCCGCGGCGGCTGATCGCGCCGGGCGGCTGCGGGCGAGCGGATCGCCTGACGCTCCACGGCGCCCTGCCGTCGAAGCCCCTTGGGCGGATCGACCGCCGTCAGATAGGCGGCGAGCTCGATCGCCGATGCGTTGCTGGCCGTGTAGTGCAGTTGCATGAAATCGGCGAGGAGCCGCGGGCTGGTGCGCTTGACGAGGCCCTTCGGCGAGTGATGACAGGCCGTGCAATTGGTGGCGAACAGCCTGGCGCCGGACTTGCCGGCGTCGAGGTTTTCCGCGCATGCGGCGCCGCCGTTGGAAATCGAAGCCAGTCCAAGGGCGGCCGCGACCCATGCGCCGGCCCGGGCACGCCGAAGGGTGCTTTGCAGCAGCGCCAGCGGGTCGAGATGCACGCTCACCGTCAGATCGGCCCGGCCGTGCCGTTCGGACGCGCGGTGCTCAGGCGGCACATCCTTTCGGCGGCGCCGATCCACGCTGCCAGCGCATCGTGATACGATTCCGAGTCATGCAGCCGAAAGAGGCCGCGAAAAGCTTCCTGTTCGGCGGCTTCTGCAGCCGCCAACTCCGCTACTACGACGAACGCCATCGATCACTCCCATGATGCGAGCCTATTGAATCACGGAATGCGGACAAATTTGGGACGGCGCGGCGGTCCGGCCGCCGATCCGATCGGGCGCGGGCGCCGTGCAAGCCCGGGTTTCCGCGGCTTCACGCTGCAGGTCCGAGCGGGCCGGTTCGGCCGAAAGTGCCGCTCCGGGCAGCAGACGTTTGTTTGAACGGCTGCACTGCTTGCTGCACGCGGGCCTCTTGCATGCCGCGTATGACCGGACGTCGCGGGGCGGGACATGATTCGGACAAAGTGACGATGAAGAAAATTAACCGTCGGAAGACGTCTCTCCGCGGCGGGCAGGACGCGGCAACGGCACTGAAGATGCGCGTCGTATGGGGGGGTCGATGGAATTCGGCGCGGCGACGGATAGGCCGCAACCGGGACGGGTGAACGGCGGAAGCACGATCGCCACGCTGTCGCCCGCCGTCAGCGCGCTCCTCGTCGGCCTCGGGGTCGCGCAGGCATTCCGGCAGGCCCGCATTCTTCAGCATCAGGGCCGGCTCGACGACGCCGAAAGGCTGTACCGGCGCATCCTTGCGCGCCAGCCGGATCACGCCGCCTCGCTGTGCCATCTCGGCGCCATCCGGTTGCAGCAGGGACGGCTCGAGGCCGCGGTCGCGCTTTTGCGTCGCGCCGTCGCCTTGACCAATACGGCCGACGGCCAGGCCGGGCTCGGCGTGGTGCTCGCGGCCCTTGGCCGCCCGGCCGAGGCGGTCCCCTGTTTCGAGGCGGCGCTGGCGATCGATCCCAATCACGCGGGCACCCACGGTCGGCTCGGCGTTGCGCTATCGGCGCTCGGATGCCCTGCTGAGGCGGTGGTGCATCTGGAGCAGGCAGTGGTCATCCGGCCCGGCGATGCCGAGGCGCATGTCCAGCTCGGCAACGCGCTGCGCGCGCTCGGTCGGCACGACGCGGCGGCGTCGCACTTCGAGCGCGCGCTCACCATCAACCCGGCGCTGGCGCAGGCCCACTGCAATCTCGGCCTGCTGATCTCCGAGCTGGTCGGTCCGCACACCGCGATCGTGCATTACGAGCGCGCCCTGTCGGCCAAGCCCGATTTCGCCGAGGCGCACATCAATCTCGCCGATTGCCTGCGCATCATCGACCGCCGTGCCGACGCGATCGCCCACTACGAGTGGGGGCTCGCGCTGCGGCCCGGCGTGGCCGAAGCCCACAACAATCTCGCGGTGCTGTTCGAGGCCGCCGGCCGCCTCGAGGAGGCGATCAGGCACTATTGCGCAGCGCTCGCCCTCCGGCCGGATCATTCGGCGGTCGCCGACAATCTGACGCGCCTGCTGCACGAGCTCAGGCGGCGCGACGAGACGCCCGGCATCGCCGCGCCCCCGGCGTGCGATCCGGTCAGCGCCGAAGCCTCCGGCCACCGGGGCGCCGCCCCGTGACAGCGGTGACGCGCCCCCGCATGCTCAGCGCCCGCGACCACTGCGCGCGGGCGTTCGCTGTCGCCAACACCTTGCAGCGGCTGGGCAGGCTGCGCGCGGCCGACCTGCTCTACCGCCGCATCCTCGCGGTCGAGCGCGATCACTTCGGGGCGCTGTGCGGCCTCGGCAGCATCTACTGCCGGCAACGGCGGGTCGACCTCGCCATGCCGCTGTTCCGCCGCGCCGCGGTGACGGCGGGCCCGTCGGCCGACGCCCAGCTCAGTCTCGGGCGCATCCTCCGGGCGCTCGGTCATCCGCGCGAGGCGGTGATGTTCTGCCGGGCCGCGCTCGCCTTCGCACCGGACCACGCCGACGCGCATCTGGCGCTCGCCGACGCGCTGTCCATGCTGGGGCGTCATGATGAAGCGATCGTCCACTATGAGAGGTCGCTGGCGCTCCGGCCGGGACAGGGCGGGGCACACAAGAGCCTCGGCGATACGCTGCAGGCGCTCGGCCGGCTCGAGGAGGCGGCCGTGCACTACCGTTCGGCGCTGGCGGCCGATCCCGAGCACGCCGCCGCCCACAATGGTCTCGGCAATGCGCTGTCCGCGCTGCAACGGCACGACGAGGCGCTCGGCCACTACAAGCGGGCGCTCGCCATCCAGCCCCGGCTCGCCGGCGTACACGTCAATGCCGGCAACGCGCTGCGCCGCATCGGGCGGCTTCTGGAAGGCGCCGCTCACTACCGGCAGGCAATCGGCATCGCGCCAGACCATGTAGAGGCCCGTTGCCATCTCGGCGACGCTCTGTGTGCGCTCGGGCGCAGCGACGAGGCCGTCGTCCACTACGAGAGGGCGCTGGCGCTGAGGCCCGACTTCGCGGCGGCGCACAAAGGCCTCGGCAACGCCGTTCGCGCCGAGGGACGCCCCGCGGAGGCGATCGGACACTACCGTCGCGCGCTCGCGATCCGGCCCGATGACGCGGAGGCCCACTGCCACCTCGGCGGTGCCCTGCAGATGCTCGGGCGCGTCGGGGAGGCGATCGTGCAGTACGAGACCGCGCTCGCCAACGCTCCGCAACTCGCCGACGCGCACCGCCATCTCGCTGCCGCGCTGGTCGAGGCCGGACGGCCCGTCGAGGCGCGCGCCGGACTGGAGGCCGCCGTGCGGCTGGCGCCGCGGCAGGCCGACCTCCACCTCACGCTCGCCCAGGCGGCCCCGTTCACCTCTGGCGACTCGCGGCTCGCCGCCATGGAGACTCTCGCCGACGACATGGCGTCGCTTCCCGAGGAGCAGCAGATGTCGCTGCATTTCGCCCTCGGCAAGGCGTT
>JBEKZK010000900.1:0-2657 GCA_049509935.1 Xanthobacteraceae bacterium
CCAGTCGAGCAGCTTGCTGGCCTGGTTGGGGTTGCCGGCGAGCCAATGATCGAACGGGTCGCGCATCGCCTGCTCGATGATGCGGGTGGCGTCCGCGGTGGCGAGCCTGTCCTTGGTCTGGCCCTGGAATTCCGGCTCGCGGATGAACACCGACAGCATGACGGCGGCGCCCGACATAACGTCCTCGGTGGTTACGCCCGCGGCGCGCTTGCCCTGTCCCATGCGCTCGGCGTGATCTTTCAGGCCCTTGGTCAGCGCCGATCTCAGGCCGGCCTCGTGGGTTCCGCCGTCGGGAGTCGGAATGGTGTTGCAATAGGAGGAGACGAAACCGTCGGCATCGGCGACCCAGGCGATCGCCCATTCCACCATGCCGTGAACGCCGCGCCTGTCCGACTTGCCGACGAAGATGTCGGGATGCACCAGGGTCTGGCCGTGGATCGCCCCGGACAGGTAGTCGGTGAGGCCGCCGGGGAAATGAAACGTCTCCTCCGCCGGTACGCCCTCCACGCCGTGAAGCAGCTCGGGCGCACACGACCAGCGGATCTCGACGCCACCGAACAGATAGGCCTTGGACCGCGCCATCTTGAAGATGCGCTGCGGCTTGAACCGTGCCTTGGCGCCGAAAATCTGCGGGTCGGGCCGGAACCGGATCCGGGTCCCGCGCCGGTTGGCGATGCGGCCGAGGGATTCGAGCTTGCCCTTGGGCTCGCCGCGCTCGAACACCTGCCGGTACAGCGACTGGCCGCGCGCGACCTCGACCTCGAGCCGCTCGGAGAGCGCGTTGACCACCGACACGCCGACGCCGTGCAGGCCGCCCGACGTCTCGTACACCTCGGAGTCGAATTTTCCGCCGGCGTGCAGTGTGCACATGATCACTTCGAGGGCGGACTTCTTGGGAAACTTGGGATGCGGATCGACCGGGATGCCGCGGCCGTTGTCGGTGACGGTCAGGAAGCCGTCGGCCTCCATGACCACCTCGATCCAGTCGGCGTGGCCGGCCAGTGCCTCGTCCATCGAATTGTCGATGACCTCGGCGAACAGGTGGTGCAGCGCCGTCTCGTCGGTCCCGCCGATATACATGCCGGGCCGTCGCCGGACCGGCTCGAGCCCTTCCAGCACCTCGATGTGGCGGGCGGTGTATCCGGCCTCCCCCGGGCTCACGCTCTTTGCTGCCGGCCGCGCCTTCCCCATGCGGCGGGGCGCCGGGTCGGGCAGATCGGCGAACAGGTCGCCGCTCGCAGCGGTCTTGGCTTTGCGCGGCGGCTTGCCGGCAGCCTTGTTCACGGTCTGTTTCGGGCTCTTGGCCATGTCCAGGCTCGAATCGATGTTGAGGGGGTGAAGCGAATCGCTCTGTCCCCGACTATGCCACGCCCGCGGCCGCAGCGTGACCCCCGTTTCGGCGATGACCTGGCGGTAACCGGATCGGGCGCTGGCGGGAGTGGCGACGCCGGGCTACACCCGCTTGATCCTGGTCACGACATCCCATGAACCTCGACGACATCGTCCGGCCGGTCATCGAATTCGTGCGCGCCAACGAGGGCTGGGCGGCGCCGATCGTCTTCGTGCTCGCCTTCGGGGAATCGTTGGCCTTCATTTCGCTGCTGCTGCCCGCAACCGTGGCGCTCGTCGGCATCGGGGCGCTGATCGGGGTCAGCGGCATCGGTTTCGTTCCGATCTGGATTGCCGGCTCGGTCGGGGCGGCACTGGGGGACTGGCTGTCCTACTGGTTCGGCGCGACGTTCAAGACCACGGTCGCCGGGCTCTGGCCGCTGTCGCGCCATCCCGATCTGCTCCCGCGCGGCGAGGCGTTCGTCAAGCGGTGGGGCGTCCTGGCGATCTTCATCGGCCGCTTCTTCGGCCCGGCCCGCGCCTCGGTGCCGCTCGTTGCCGGCATCCTGACAATGCCGTTCGGCCCGTTCCAGATCGCCAACTTCTCGTCCGCCTTCGTCTGGGCCGCGGTGCTGCTGGCGCCCGGCACGTTCGGGATGCGGTACCTGATGTAGGACCAGGTTCTTGCCGGACTCTTGCATCACCCTTGCAGGGTTTTGCTTGACCGTGATGGGCGGCAGGTCTATAGGCGCCCGCATGATGATGCCCGCGACATCTGACGCCCGCCGTCGCCGCCAACAGTTGGCGGCCCGGGCGTCCGATCGCGCGTGATCGTTCCCCCAGCCGCCGGAGACAGCTCCGCGGCGCCTCATTCCTGAACAATCCGCGGCAAGCTTCCCCTCCGGCGGCATCTCGACCGGAGTCTTTCCATGGCCAACCAGCGACTTGCCAGAATCGGCGTGCTCGGCGCCTCCGGCTATACTGGATCCGAGGTCGTCCGCCTGCTGCTGGCGCACGGCCGCGTCGACATCCGCCTGCTCACCGCCGATCGCAAGGCCGGACAGGAGATGCGCGCGGTGTTTCCGCAGTTCGCGCCCTATGCGCTGCCGCGGCTGCGCTCGATCGACGACGTCGACTGGGCGGCCGAGGAGCTCGACCTCGTGCTCTGCGGGCTCCCCCATGCCACCACGCAGACCGTGATCCAGGCACTGCTGGCAGCCTCTCCGCGCACCAAGGTCGCCGATCTTTCGGCCGATTTCCGCCTCGCCGATCCGGCCGCGTACGCGCGCTGGTACGGCCACGAGCATCATGCCCTGGAGCTGCAGAAA
>JBEKZK010000901.1:0-2657 GCA_049509935.1 Xanthobacteraceae bacterium
CATCGCCTCGAGGCGCGCGATCGCGCCATCGTCCGGAGCGACGTCGGCGGGGTCGGCCGGCAGCGGGCCCTCGCTGGAGATGGCGCAGACATAGGTCGTGCCGTCGGTGCGGGGAAACACTTCGGGCGTCTGCACCGCGCCCGGATGCTCCTGATACTCGAGGAACAGCGCCTCGGCCGGGATCTCCGCTCCGGTCTGGAAGACGAGGCTGTGTCCTTTCAGCCCGTACACGGCAGGAAGCGGCAGCCATCCGGCGGCGAGGATCGACCACGGGCCCATGGCGATGACCACCGCGTCGCCCGCGATCACCTCGCCGTCGACCTCGACGCCGCGAACGCCGGTGCCGTCGCTGCCGCGCACGACCCCGGTCACCTGCCCGATCCGCACGTCCGCCCCGAGCGCCTGCGCGGCGTGCATCATCGCCGCCGTGAACCGAGCCGGGTGCACCTGCGCGGTGGTGTCGGTCGAGCCCAGTCGGTGGGTCAGGCTGACGCCGCCCGCCACCCAGCGAACGCCGTATGAACGACCCGCGGGCCGGTCGATCCGCCGGGCGTCGGCGCTGCCGCCGTAGGTCGTGAGGCGACGGTAGCCCCAGTCGCCGCCGATCTCCTGCGGCAGCTCTGCGTGAAGCGCAAAGCTGCGCCGTGCCAGCGGCTGGAGCGGCGTCCCGTCACACCAGTCGAGCGCCAGGAAGCCACCCGACTTGCCGGACGCCGCGCACGCCAGCCCGGTTCGCTCGATCACCAGCGACTCGACGCCGCGACGAGCCAGGAAATAGGCGATCGACGCGCCGATCACGCCGCCGCCGCATATCAGCACCCGCATCGGTTCCGCCTTTGTGTTCGACCCATCCGCATCCGCGAGCGGCGCATGCGCTCGTGGGCCGGCCGCTCCCCCGATCAGGTGCGGGACATTCGCCGGATATGCACGCGTGCAAGATTGCCGCAGTCCGGGCCGTCGGAAAAGCATTCATGCTGCATCGCGCCAAAATGCGCCGACGCCGCGAGGCCGGACATTTCGTTGCCGGCGGCCGCGGCAATTCGAAATTGACCCTTGAGGTCAGGAGTGACAGCCTTACTTACGCTTCGGGCGATTGCGCCGCTTGTCCGGTACCTTTTGTTCCCCCGCGGAGTTAGTATTGCGGCGCCGGGATCGCAGACGTTTCGGCGTCGGGAGACTGCCAACATGACGCTCAAAGCCGTCAGCCTCGAGGACAAATACAACCTCGGCCAATCCCGCATCTTCGCCACCGGGTATCAGGCGCTCATTCGCCTCTGCCTGATGCAGAAGGAGCGCGATCGGCGCGCCGGGCTGAACACCGCCGGCTACGTGACCGGCTACCGCGGCTCGCCGCTCGGCGGCCTCGACCAGCAGTTCGTGCGCGCCAGCCGCCATCTGGAGCAGTCCGACATCCGCTTCCAGCCCGGCCTCAACGAGGACCTGGCGGCGACCGCCGTGTGGGGATCGCAGCAGGCCGAGTTGCGCCAGGAGGGCCGGTTCGACGGGGTTTTTTCCATCTGGTACGGCAAGGGCCCGGGCGTCGATCGGTCGGGGGACGTGTTTCGCCACGCCAACCTCGCCGGCACCGCGCGGAACGGCGGCGTCCTCGCCCTGATGGGCGACGATCACACCGCCGAGTCCTCCACCACGGCGCACCAGTCCGAGTTCCATTTCGTCGACGTGATGATCCCGATCCTCCATCCCGCCGGGGTGCAGGAGATCCTCGATTACGGGCAGTACGGCTGGGCGATGTCGCGGTTCTGCGGCTCGTGGACGGCGCTCAAGTGCATGAAGGACACCGTCGAGTCGACGGCGATCGTCGACGGCAGCCTCGACCGGGTGAAGATCGTCATCCCGACCGATTTCGCGATGCCAGAGGGCGGCCTCAACATCCGGCTGGTCGACACCATCCTGGGCCAGGAGGCGCGGCTGCACGATTTCAAGCGCGACGCCATGCTGGCGTTCGTGCGGGCCAACCGGCTCAACCGCATCATCACGTCGGGCGGCCGCACTCCGAGGATCGGCATCATCACGACGGGAAAGTCCTATCTCGACACCCGCCAGGCGCTCGACGAGCTCGGCATCGACGAGGTCGGCTGCAACGATCTCGGCATCCGGCTGTTCAAGGTCGGCTGCCCGTGGCCGCTCGGTCGCCAGGAGCTGAAGGATTTCGCCGATGGCCTCGCGCTCATCATCGTGGTGGAGGAAAAGCGCTCGCTGATCGAGGTGCAGGTCCGCGAGGAGCTGTACGGGAGCGCCAACCAGCCGGTCGTCATCGGCAAGAAGGACGAGCGCGACAACTGGCTGTTCCCCGTCAAGGGCGCGCTCGACCCCAACGACATCGCGGTCGCGATCGGCGAGCGCGTGCTGCGCAACAGCCACAACGAGCGGATCGCGGCGCGCGTCGATCGCCTCAAGCAGGCCCAGCACATGCTGGCGGAGATGCAGGACGTGGCGGTGCGCACGCCGTATTTCTGCTCCGGCTGCCCGCACAATTCCTCCACCGTGGTGCCCGACGGCATGCGTGCCTATGCGGGCATCGGCTGCCACTTCATGGCGCAGTGGATGGACCGTTCCACGCTCGGCTTCACCCAGATGGGCGGCGAGGGCGCCAACTGGATCGGCGAGGCGCCGTTCTCGAAGCGCCCGCACGTGTT
>JBEKZK010000902.1:0-2645 GCA_049509935.1 Xanthobacteraceae bacterium
GCGCCACCGGCGAGGTGGTCTGGCAGTTCCAGACGGTGCATCACGACATCTGGGACGACGACGTCGCGGCGCAGCCGAGCCTGGTGAGCCTGCGTCGCGACGGCCGCGAGATCGCGGCGGTCGTCGTCGCCACCAAGGCGGGCTTCGTGTTCGTGCTCGACCGCGAGACCGGAAAGCCGCTGTTTCCGGTCGAGGAGCGGCCGTTTCCGGCGAGCGACGTGGCGGACGAGCGCCCGTCGCCGACCCAGCCGGTGCCGCTCGAGCCGCCGCCGCTGGTCCCGCAGGCGCTGGGCCCCGACGATGCCTGGGGACTGCTCTATTTCGACCGGCTGGCCTGCCGGCGGCGCATCGCCGCCGCACGGTCCGAGGGCCTCTACACCCCGCCCAGCCTGCGCGGCACCATCCTGTTCCCGTTCACCGGCGGCGGCGTGAACTGGGGCGGCGGCGCGTTCGATCCGTCGCGGCAGCTGTTCGTCGTCAACACCACCAGCCTGGCGCACGTGGTCCGCCTGATCCCGCGCGCCGAGTATGCGACCGCGCGTGCCGCCAACCCCAAGGTCGAGATCGGGCGGGCGCTGGGAACACCCTACGCGGCGCTGCGCGACGTCCTGCTGTCGCCGCTCGGCATTCCGTGCAATCCGCCGCCCTGGGGAAGTCTCGCCGCGGTCGATCTCGATGCCGGGACGATCCGCTGGCAGGTGCCGCTGGGCGCCAGGGCGTTCGGCCTCATCCGCGGGCTGCCCAATCAGGGCGGACCGATCGCGACCGCCGGCGGCCTCGTCTTCATCGCCGCCGCCATGGACGATGCGCTGCGCGCTTTCGACATCGAGACCGGCGAGGAAATCTGGAAGGCGAAGCTTCCGGCCGGCGGACAGGCGACGCCGATGACCTACGTGGTCGACGGCCGGCAGTTCGTCGTCATCGCCGCCGGCGGCCACGCCCGCATGGGAACCACGCTCGGCGACGCCGTGGTGGCGTTCGCGCTGCCGGCAAGGCCGCGATGAGCGCCCGGGCGCGATGCAAGGACACGCGTCAACTGACTTGACGAACGGTAGGTAACCCCCTCACTCCAGCGCTGTCCCCGAACGGAGAGAGGGAATCCGGCCGAGCGCGTTGAAGCGCCTCGACTTCAAACAAACGAATGGCCGCTCAAATCTCCACCAGCTTGTCGGGCAGCTCGTCGGGATTGACGGCGCCGGGCGCCAGCGGGAAATGCTCGGCGAGCACGGCGCCGCACTGCTCGATCGCGGCGACGAAGCCGTCGCCGGGGCGGCCGGCCCTGATGGCGGCGGTGAGCGCCTGGATGGCGCCGTCCCACACCTGCGGCGTCACCTTCTCGTTGATGCCGGCGTCGGCGACGATCTCGGCCCGGCGCTCGGCGGCGGAGGCGAAGATGAGGACGCCGGTGCGCTGGTGGGTGAGGTGGAGGCCCTGGGCCCAGAACTGGCGCATCGCCTCGGCGTGCGCCCGATCGTGCTTGGTGCGCGGCGGCACCAGATGAAAGCGGATGCCCGGACGCGACAGCCCGATCGCGGCGGCGACGAAGGCGATCAGCTGCAGCAGATAGACCACGGTGGCCGGCCAGGTCGTCAGATAGATCAGCGGCAGCGGCACGGCGAGCGCGATCGCCGCCGCCCAGGCGAGCGGCACCAGGCGATAGTCGCTGGACTGGCCGGCGATGACGCAGAAGATCTCGCCCGATGTCCTCGCCTCGGCGCTGCGGATCGCCGCCGTCACTCTCGCCCGGTCCTGGTCGGTGATCATGTGTCTCACCAGCTTCCCGACGAGCCGCCGCCGCCGAACGAGCCGCCGCCGCCGGAAAACCCGCCGGAATCCCCCGACCACGACGAGGACGAGGACGAGGACGAGCCCAACCCGCTGCCGACGATCCAGCCGGTCGCGGCCCCGATGTGCCGCGCGGTGGTGCTGCCGGGGTGGCGCGTGACCCAGCGCATGATCACAATGAACGTGATTCCGACCGCGAACAGCAGAACAAAGAACATCCAGCCGTCGTCCTGGTCCGCCGGGCGGCCGGCGGCGGGCTGCTTCGCCAGCGGCACGTCGCCGGTCAGCAGCCCGACGGCGGCGTCGACGCCGCGCGAGACGCCGCCGGACACATCGTTGGCGCGGAACCGGGGGAGAATGGCGTTCTCGATGATGATCTTGGTGGCGGCATCGGTGAGCGTTCCCTCCAGGCCGTAGCCGACCTCGAACCGCACCTTGCGCTCAGTCGGCGCCACGATGAGCAGCACGCCGTTGCTCTTGTCCTTGGTACCGATCTTCCAGGCGCGCCCGAGCTGATAGCCGAAATCCTCGATCGAGGTGCCCTGCAGCGATTTCAGCGTGACGACGACGAATTGGTCAGTGGTGCGGCTTTCGAGGTCGGCGAGCTTTCCGGTCAGCGCCGCCGCGGTGGCGGCGTCGAGGACTCCGGCCTGGTCGACTACCCGGCCGGTCAGCTGCGGGAAGTCGAGCGCGAACGCCGGTGCGAGCAGCAGCAGGAATGCGACCAGAAATGTGAGGGTCGCTCGAGCGATCAAACGTAGCGAGTGTTTGGAGAAAGGACCAAGCGTGTGATGGCCGGGCGAGATCGGTGCCGCGAATGCGGCCGGACTCCCTCTCCCCGACGGGGAGAGGGTGGGGGT
>JBEKZK010000903.1:0-2643 GCA_049509935.1 Xanthobacteraceae bacterium
CTGTTCAGCCTGCCGCCGGTCCACGCGCCGGCGCCCGCCAATACGCTCCCGTTTCCGTTCGATCAGCGCTGGGCCATGATGTTCTGGTCGGCGCTGTTCAATCCGGACACGCGTTTCACGCCTGACACGTCGAAGTCGCCGGAATGGAATCGCGGCGCGTATCTAGCGGAAGCGATGGCCCATTGTGGCGAATGCCACACGCCGCGGAATCTCGGCTTTGCCCTCGACAATCGCAAGAAATTTGCCGGCGCGCTCACGGCGGGCTGGCGCGCCTTCAATATCACCTCGGACGGGTCCACCGGCATCGGCGGGTGGAGCGACGCCGACCTTGCCTCCTATCTCGCTTACGGCCACGCGCGGGCCCGTGGCACCGCCTCAGGGCCGATGGGAGAAGCGGTGGACCGCAGCTTTAGCCAGATGACGGTCGATGACATCAAGTCGGTCGTTGCGTATCTGCGGACGGTGACGGCGATAACCTCGCCGGACATGCCGGCGAACCCAGCGCCGCCCGCGCCAGCATCTCACAGGGATGGAGGAGGCGAGCGGAATGCACTCGGTAAACTGGTGTTCGAAGGCAGCTGCGCGAGTTGCCATGGTTGGACCGGCGAGAGCGCAGTTTCGCCGTTGGCGACGCTCACCGGAGCGGCCGCAGTCAACGACCCCGCCGGGACCAATGTCGCTCAGGTCGTGCTGTCCGGCACCACGCGGCTGACGCCGAACGGAGCGCTCTCGATGCCATCGTTCGGCCATGCCTATTCCGACGACGAGATCGCGGCGGTAGCGAACTACGTCACTGCGCGTTTCGGAGCCAAAGGCGCGAGTCTCACCGCCAGGGACGTAGCGAAACTACGCGAGCAAGCCTCGCAATGAGATTCTTTGGCGTCTGAGTCGCCTCGTATGTTGCCGTCCGGACGGTGCCTGTTCCGGTGTCGTCAACGCTGCATCCGCATGATCTGATCCATCGGCAGCATGTTGTGGTTGAGGTTCGCCATGATCCATAGCGAGCCGCCGATCACGAGGAAGATGATCAAGAGCCCGAAGGCAAGCGCCAGCACGTTGTTGGTGTTGTCGGGGCCGGTGGTGATGTGCAGGAAGAACACCAGATGCACACCCATCTGCGCGATCGCGAGCACGATGATCGCAACCGGGATCGAAGGCTGCCAGACCAGATCGGTGCCCGCGATGAAGAACGAGGTCGCTGTGAGCAGGATCGCGAGCCCGAGGCCGATGAGATAGCCGAGCACGCGGAGCTGGACGCTGACGCCTTTCTCATCGCCGGGGGCCACATCGGCAGGATGATGCAGTTCGAGATCGCTCATGTCGCACTCCCGAGCAGGTAGACCACCGAAAACACAGCGACCCAGATGATGTCGAGCGCGTGCCAGAACAGCGCAAAGCAGAGCAGGCGGCGCAGGATGTCGGCACGGAAGCCCTTGGCAAAGACCTGCGCCATCATGGTGAGCAGCCACAGGATGCCGGCAGAGACATGCAGGCCGTGACACCCTACCAAGGTGAAGAACGCAGACAGGAATGCGCTGCGCGAGGGGCCGGCGCCCCGCGCGACGAGATCGGCAAATTCGCGGAATTCGATGGTGAGGAAGGCCAGCCCAAGCACGCAGGTGATCGCCATGCCGATCTGGAACCACAAATCATTGCGCTCTTCGGCGGCGATGGCGGCCATGCCGCAGGTAAAACTCGAGAGCAAGAGACAGACGGTTTCGACCGCGACGTTCCTGAGGTTGAACAGCTCCGCGCCGGTCGGCCCGCCATCGGTCTGCCCCAGCAGCACGGCATAGGCCGCGAAGAAGCAGGAGAACATCACCATGTCGGAGAGCAGGAAGATCCAGAAGCCATAACCGGTGACGATGCGCTTCGGCGCCGGTCCGCATGCTCGGCGTCGAGGCCGATCAGAGTCGCATCATGTCCGTGAGCCACAGCGATAGACATCAGACACTCCCCGCGGCAGTCGCGAGGAAACGGCGTGCCTCAAGATTGGCGCGGTCAAGACGCGCAACTTCATCGGCCGGGATCTCGTATTCATCATGGTCGCGCCAGGCGAAGACGACGAAGGTCGCGTAAGCGCCGATGAGGGCGACAATCACTATCCACCAGATGTGCCAGATCAGCGCAAAGCCCATCACGCTCGCAAAGAACGCGCAGACGAAGCCGGTCGGCGAGTTGCGTGGCATCTCGATCGGCTCGTAGTCCGGCTCTTTCGCGCCCCCTTCACGCGCGCGGCGCTTCATCGACCAGTAGGCATCATCCGTGGTGACATGAGGCATGAAGGCGAAATTAAACACCGGCGGCGGCGAGGCAGTGGCCCATTCCAGCGAGCGCCCGTCCCAAGGATCGCCGGTCACATCGCGTAGCGCCTCGCGATTCCGGATGCTGACGACGAGCTGCATGATCTGGCAGATGATCCCGATCAGGACCAGGCCTGCGCCGACGCTCGCGACGGCCGGCCAGGGCCTCCACGCCGCGACATCGTAGTGCTGCATACGGCGCGTCATGCCGAGGAAGCCCACTGCATAGAGCGGCATGAACGCAACATAGAAGCCAATCAGCCAGAACCAGAACGAAGCAATGCCCCAGCCCTCGTGCAGGCGGAAGCCGAAGGCTTTCGGGAACCAGTAGGTATAGCCC
>JBEKZK010000904.1:0-2642 GCA_049509935.1 Xanthobacteraceae bacterium
CGTGGAATTCGTTTGCGCCGCGTTCCTGATCCTCGGCCTTGCGGAAGAAGGGAAGGACGCTGTCGTAGTCCCAGCCCTCGCACCCGCGCTGGCGCCACTCGTCGTAGTCGGCGGCGTTGCCGCGCATGTAGACCATGCCGTTGATCGAGCTGGTACCGCCGAGCACCTTGCCGCGCGGCTGGTACAGGATGCGGCCGTTCAGCCGCGCCTCCGGCTCGCTGTCGAGCATCCAATTGACCCGCGGGTCGGTAAAGGTCCTGGTGTAGCCCAGTGGAATATGGATCCACGGGTTGGTGTCCTTGATGCCGGCTTCCAGCAGCAGCACCCGGTGGCGGCCGTTCTCGCTGAGCCTTCCTGCGACCGCACACCCGGCCGAGCCGGCGCCGGCGACGATGAAGTCGTAGATGTCGTCGTCGGCCATGCCGGCTCCCCGCTTGCCCGGAGGAACGATAGCCAATCCCCCGGTCAGCGCAAAGACCGAGTGACGTGCGCGCTGCCGCGCGCCCGCCGACGTTCCTGCGGATGCCGCCGCGAATTCGCCAAAGCATGTCCCGGCGAAGTGGACCCGGTTCGCCGATCAAGGACATGCGCCAACAAGGGAATCTGCAGCGCTTCCCGGCGCGAGGCGCTGCAACAATGGTTCACTATGACCGGGAAGCGCTGTAGCGATTGACATGCCTGGTTTCATTGCGTGAACTGGGGCTTCAGCGAAGGAGCGAGCACCCATGATCTACGAGCTGCGAACCTACACCGTCAGGCAAGGCGCCCTGGCCGACGTGGTGAAAGCCGCCAGCACGGTGTCGCGCGACATCCGCGGGGACAATTATGGCAAGCTCGAAGGCTATTGGCAGACCGAGATCGGACCGCTCAACCAGGTGATGCACCTGTGGAGCTATCAGGATCCGAACCAGCGGGCGCGACTGCGCGCCGAGCTCGGCGAGAACCCGCGCTGGCGCGCCGAGTACATCCCTCTCCTGCGTCCGCATCTGCTCCGTCAGGAGACCCGTCTGCTCAACGGCGTCAGAGCGCCGACCGCCCCGGAGCGCACGCCGAACGTCTACGAGCTCCGCAACTACCGCGCCAGGCCCGGTGCCGCGCAGCAGTGGCTGCAGCTCTTCACCAAGGCGCTGGAGGTGCGCGAGACCTATTCAAGGATCGTCGGGCTGTGGGCGACCGAGGCTCCGCAGGTGAACGAGGTGTGCCACATCTGGGCCTACCCCGACCTCAACGCGCGTGCAGCCGTGCGAGCCGCGGTGGCAAGAGATCCGGGCTGGCAGGAGTTCCTGAAGGCCGGCGCCGGTCTGCTCGAGGAGATGCATTCGACCGTGATGCTGCCGGCGCCGCACTCGCCGCTCCAGTAGCAATCCCGATGACGTGCTGACAGATTGCCGAGCGCCGCGAGAGTGGACGACGGCGATCGAGGATCTCAGCCGTCATTTATGGGAAAACCGCCAAACTCCGTCCCAATCGGCCGGCGGCGGAGCGCCACGCAGGAGAGCGATTCGCTCGACAAAGAGGCGCGCCGGGCCGTCGTCCGCCGCGATACGCACGCAGCTCTCGAAGTGGGTCTGAGCGCTGTCCCAATCCTGCCGGCGATAGGCGGCGAGGCCGTCCGCGAACACCTCGCGCAGCTCGATCCGCTCCGACGCGAGCTCGCCGGCGCGGCCCATCGCCTCGTAGATGCGGACCGGCTCGGTCTTGCCGGCCACGGTGACGAGGTCGAGCTCGCGGGCCTCGATGGCCTGTTGCGCCAGCCGATAGGTTCCCTCGCTGAGGATGATCGAGGTGCCGTAGACCTTATTGATGCCCTCGAGGCGCGATGCGAGATTCACCGTGTCGCCGATCACCGTGTAGGAGCGCGTCGCCTCCGAGCCGATGGTGCCCACCACGGTCTCGCCGGTGGCGATGCCCATGCGGATCTCGAGCTTCGGCGGATTGAGCCGCATCCCGGTGATCTCGGGCAACTGCCCGCGCAGCGCCACGATCGCGTCCTGCTGGGCGAGCGCGGCGAGGCAGGCGTCGACGGCGTGGTCGTCACCGGCCGAGAACGGCGGCGTCCAGAACGCCATGACCGCGTCGCCGATGAATTTGTCGATGACGCCGTGATGAGCGTGGATCGCCGAGGCGACCGCGCCGAAATAGCTGTTCAGCAGGTTGACGATGGCGCTGGCGGTGAGTTGCTCGCTGATCCCGGTGAAATCCTTGATGTCGGAGAAGAACACCGTGAGCGTGCGGCGCTCGGCTTTCTCGGCACCGTCGCCGATCAATCGGCTCACAATGCGCGGGTCGAGGAACTTGCCGAACGTATCCTTGATGCGCTCGCGGGTGCGGAGCTCCTCGACCATGCGATTGAAGGACAGCGCGAGCTCGCCGACCTCGTCGCGAGAACGGATCGCCACGGGCACCGATATTTCACCGGACTCGATGGCCCGGGTGCTGGCAACCAGCTGGCGCAAGCCGCTGACCACACGGGTCGAGCCCACTGCGCTGATGCCGAGGCCGACGCCGCAGGCCGCCAGGAAGAGGCCGAAGCTCAGATAGGTGTTGACCCGTTGTCTGGCGAGGACCATGCGGGTCGCCCGACTGGAGAGACTGGCAACGTTGCGGCGGATCTCCGACAGGTCGGGACCGAAGGCCTGGGC
>JBEKZK010000905.1:0-2640 GCA_049509935.1 Xanthobacteraceae bacterium
CTCAGCGAGGCCGAAATGGCCGAGATGGCAAGCCTGACGCAGCCGCGCGGCCGCACCATCAACCCGGCCTGGGCGCCGCGCTGGGATTGAGGCCACGGGCGACCCGACGACGGGACAGGCGCTCTCGCTTTCGCTATTCTAATGTCTGCCCGGTTCGATGCCAGAGAGCTCCCGATGCTGTCGCCCGATCTCCTCGCCGCGCTGCGCTCCGTATCCACCGCAACGCTGACCACGGTGCTGCTCAAGAAGGGCATCCGCAAATCGTGGCTGCACGGGCCGAAGCCGCTGCAGGCCGGGCTCGACCGCGTGGTCGGCGAAGCCTTCACGATGCGGTTCATCCCGGCGCGCGAGGATCTGGCGACACCGGAGAGCTGGGCGAGCCCGCGCTCGACCCGGGCGGCGATCGAGGACATGCCGGCCGGCGTGGTCGCGGTCGCCGACGCCATGGGCGTCACCGGCGCCGGCATTTTCGGCGACATTCTGACGGTGCGCATGCGCAAGCGCGGCGTCACCGCGCTGGTGACCGACGGGGTCGTCCGGGACGCCGCCGGCGTGCTCGCCAGTGGCCTGCCGGTGTGGTGCGCGGGCGTGGCCGCGCCGGCCTCGGTGGTCGGCCTCACCTTCGTCGGATGGCAGGAGCCGATCGGCTGCGGCGGTTGCGCGATCTTTCCCGGCGACGTGATCGTCGCCGACGGTGACGGCGCGGTGGTGATTCCGGTGGCGCTGGTCGAGGAGGTGGCAAGCCTCGCGCCGGAGCAGGAGCGCTTCGAGGCCTGGGTCGTCAGCGAGGTCGAGAGGGGCGAAAAGCTGCCGGGCCTCTATCCACCCAACGAGGCGACCCGGGCGCGCTACCAAGCGAGCAAGAAACAAGGCTAGTGCACCGATTCCGAAGTTCGCATCACTTGGCGACATCCTCTAGTGCGAACTTCGGAATCGAGAGGTGCACTAGCAAGTCTGTGATTCTAGTGCGGCTTTTAGGATTTGAAGTTCCTATGACGAGCGCGCCGCACATCTGATAGGAACTTCAAATCCGCCGCACTAGAGATCGCGCCCGGCGTGGTTGGCCGACCGCCCGCCGGCTCAGGCCGCGCGCACGGTGGCGAGGAAGCTCCCGACCTCGGCCTTGAGCTTCTTGCCCTGGCCCGACAGCTCGCGGGCCGATGCCAGCACCTGCCGGGCGGACGCCCCGGTCTCGCGTGCCCCCTTGCCGACATCCTCGATGTTGGCAACCGCCTGCGACGTGCCGTGGGCGGCATGCTGGACGCTGCGCGAGATCTCCTGGGTGGCCGAGCCCTGCTGCTCGACGGCCGCCGCGATGGCGGACGCGATCTCGGCGATGTGGCCGATGGTGCCGCCGATTTCCTTGATCGCCGCGACCGACTCCGCGGTCGCGGTCTGCATGCCGGTGATCTGGGTGCCGATCTCGTCGGTGGCCTTGGCAGTCTGGTTGGCGAGCGTCTTGACCTCCGCGGCCACCACCGCGAAGCCGCGGCCGGCTTCCCCCGCGCGGGCCGCCTCGATGGTGGCATTGAGGGCGAGCAGGTTGGTCTGCTCGGCGATGGCGGTGATGAGCTTGACGACGTCGCCGATGCGCCCGGCCGCCTGCGACAGTGCGTTGATGCGCGCGTCGGTCCTGCCGGCCTGCTGCACCGCTTCCTGGGCGATCCTGGTCGATTGCTGCACCTGCCGGCCGATCTCCTGGACCGAGGAGCTGAGCTCTTCCGACGCGCTGGCGACCGAGTGGACGTGGGTCGAGGCCTGCCCCGACGCCGCGGCGGCGCCGGAGGATAGTTGCTGGGTGTCGTCGGCGGTGCGGTTGAGCGTCGATGCGGCGGCTTCGAGCTGGGCCGATGCGGCGGTGACGGCGTCGACGACGTTGCCGACGGCGTGCTCGAAATCGTCGGCCATCTTGTGCATCGCGGCCTTCCGCTCGCTCGCCGCCCGCGCCTCGGCCGCCTTCTGTTCCGCCTCCAGCGTCTCGATGCGGATGAGATTGGTGCGGAAATTCTCCGCCGCGCGCGCCATGATGCCGATCTGGTCGGTGCGATCGACGTAGGGCACCGCGATGTCGAGCCGGCGAGCGCCCAGCGCCTCCATGGTGCCGGCGAGCCCGCCGAGAATGACGCGCAGCGCGCGCAGCACCATCCGGCTCAGCAGGATCACGATGGCGAGCACGGCCAGGCTCAGGCCGCAATAGAGGACGACGCTGCGCCAGGCGTCGCCGATCATCTGGTCGGTATCGGCGATCATCCGGTCGGCCGTGGATGCGATCAACCGGCTCATCAGCGCCGTCAATTCACGGTGGATCTCGATCCAGCGCTGGACTTGCGCGTCGGCCGCCGGAACCCCGGAGGGCTTCGCCACGAGCTCGCGCAGCTGCGCCAGCTCGCGCCCGTTCGCCGCCTCGAAGGCGCGATACTGGCTGACCGCCTCCGGCGCCGCGTAGTCGCCGAACAGCTTGCCGAAGAACACGTTCAGGGTCTGGCCCTTCGCCTGCAGCGCCAGAGCCTCCGCGTTGACCTTGCCGTTCTGCAGCACGAGAAGTCCCGACCCGCGCTGCACCATCGCGCTGTCGCTGAACTGGATGGTGGCATAGAGGGCGAACATCAGGCGCGACAGCGCAGCATCGCTGGCGATGGA
>JBEKZK010000906.1:0-2639 GCA_049509935.1 Xanthobacteraceae bacterium
CCAGCAGGCCGGGGTCCCGGAGATGATGAGGCCGGTGGCCGGATCGTAGTTGCGCCGCCGGATCAGCTCGCCCTCGGTCTTGAACACGTAGCCGTTGCCCTGGTTGTCGGTCAGCGGCCGGATCGGATCGAGGAAATTCGCCGGCAGCGGATAGCTCGCCTGGCCGGCGACCGAGACGATCGAGGTGTCGAGGGTCCGCATCTCGGGGACCCGCAGCCGGTCGTAGATCGCCGCCTGCGCCTCGGTCAGGATCGAGACGGGGTCGACCTTGGCGTAGTTGCAGAACCAAGCGATCGAGCCTGCGACCGACTTGGCCGAAGTGAGCGTGACGAAGTCCATCGGCTATTTCGGCAGCAGGCGCTTGGCGACCAGCTTGCGGTCGACGAGCTTCACCTCGAACACCAGGAACTCCACGGCATCCCCGATCGACGGGCAGTCCTTCTGGTAGCGCCCGCGGATCGCGGTGCGCACCGCGTCGTACAGATATTTTGCGTCGCCCCGCAGCCACGCTTCGAGGTTGACGTCGCCGGCGTCGGGCGCCTGCTCCTCGTCCACGGCCCCCGCGGCGGCCGCCTGCCGCGGCGCCAGCCGGGCGGACTTCCGGGCCAGGCGCTCGGCTCTGACGCGCTGCTCGTCGGTCAGGCTCGCGCCGGCGAGCTTGCCCTGGGCGTCGAACGGCAGGCCGTCCTGCCAAAAATGGACGCCATCCTTCAGGTCGCCGTGGACGGTGCCGAACGGCTTCGAGCGGTCGAGGCTCGCCGGGGATAGATCGATATCGGGCATTGTGTGTCTCTCAGTTTGGAACGGAATCGCATCAGGCACGGCGGGGCTCCCTCTCCCCATTTGGGGAGAGGGCTGGGGTGAGGGGGTTACCGCCCTATCAGTAACGCCGCAGCCCCCTCACCCCGACCCTCTCCCCGCGCAAAGTCGGATGTTTCCGACTTTGCACAGTTCATGACTGCCCGAACCCGGGAACACCCGGGTTCGGGTGGGGAGAGGGAGGACGCCCAGCTCGTTGCCCGATTTCGACCAAACAAACGGTCATCATGTCAGTGATCCGGCCACTTCCAGCCGCTGCGCTTGCCGCCGGTCGGCTCGTTGTCGGCCACGACGCTCGCACCCTTGAGCGAGTGCTCGAGGTAGTCCGGACCGCCGCGGAAGCCCGCCATGCCCTGCTCGTTGGGCACCGACATGTCGCTGGTGTCGAGCGGGAAGGCGCGCTTCACGGTCTGGCCGTGGCCGATCCTCTCGTCGACGATGCCCGACGATTCGTGGAGCTTCGGGTTGCCCTTGCCGGTGCCGGTGTCGGTGCCGGCCTCGACCGATGCGTCGGAAAACTTTCCGAACTTGCCTGCCATGTTGTCTCCTTACAGCAGCCAGTCGCGCGGGTGTTCCCTCACCGGGACGCCGCCGACCGATGGACGGGTGCCGGTCTCGCGATCGGCGGTGGAAAGAGCCGTGTAGCCGTCCCGGCCCGCGTCCCCCGTCGCCGAGCTCGTCGCGTTCGGCGGCAGTGGCTCGACCGGCTCGAGCCGGACCGGCACGTTGCGTCTGAGAATCCCGAACATTTTTTTATCGCCTCCGCTGTCTGGTCCGCGGTCAGTACCAGCGGATCTTGATCATCACGTCGGCTTGGCCGGCGGGCGTCCCACCCGTGCCGGCCTTGAGCGTCACCACGATCGCGGTGTTGGCGGGGCTGAGCGCGGTCTCCAGCGCGAC
The DNA here is from genome assembly GCA_049509935.1 of Xanthobacteraceae bacterium. Classification (GTDB taxonomy): domain Bacteria; phylum Pseudomonadota; class Alphaproteobacteria; order Rhizobiales; family Xanthobacteraceae; genus AP-16. The sequence continues at coordinate 1,720 of JBEKZK010000906.1, forward strand.
GTGGCCGGGAAAGTCGTTGAGCGCCGGCGGCTGCACCTGCCTGACCAGGCTTTCCTGGGTGGCGCGGTGCACGCCGGCGCCGTAGCCGACCGTGCCGGCCGCCGTGCCGAGCCGGTAGCGCGCGTAGCTCGCATCGCCGGCCGAGGTGCCGACGTCGATCTCCGGCACCGCGGTGGTGCCGACCATGGCGGCGGTGACATCGGCCATGATGTCGACGACCTCGCCCTGCTTGCCCCACGGGCCGACGATGTTGTGGGTGATGGTCGCCGCGCCGAACGCCTGAGCCGGGTACCAGTAGGTCTCCTCGTTGGGGACATCGTTGTAGAAAGGCATGTCTGTTCTCCAAATGACGACGGGCCGCCCGAAGGGGCGGCCCGTGTTTGAAGTGATCGATCGAACGAATGCCGCGCTTACGCGGCGCTGTCCCACTTGACGATGCGGCCGTTGGTGGAGTCGGGATGCACCAGCCCGAATCCGCCGAGGTAGTACCAGGCGATGCCCTTGGAGCGGCCGTAGTCGCCCGGAATGCGCGCGCGGATCTCCTCGGGGATGACGATCGCCTCGGTCACCGTGTCGCCGCCCATGAAGAACGCCCACGACGACACGCCGTTGGTCCACGGCTGCGCGGTCTGGGTCCACACGTTGAAGGTGGTGGCATTGGCGGCGCCGCCCTTGGGGAGGAACGACTGCTCGATGAACCGCGTCGACTCGTAGCGTCCCACTTCTCCATTGAAGATGAAAGTGATTCCAGTTTCGGTATATTGGTGAATTGCCTCCAACTGATTCTTGAAGTTGCGGAACGTGCTCGGGTGAGATACGCACACGTAATCGTCAGCGATGTACGGCGGGATGTACTGCTCCTTCATCGCGTCGACGATCGCCTTCACGTGGCCGGTGCCGAACGCCACGTTGTTGATCTG
>JBEKZK010000907.1:0-2634 GCA_049509935.1 Xanthobacteraceae bacterium
ATTTTCCGGCGTATCCCTGAGCACGACGATGGTCGCGTCTTGCGCACTTCTGACAACCTTCCAGTAGCCACCCATCAACCCGCTCGGCGGCAATGCGATGACACAATTGCAGCTGTCCTCCAGCGAGAGAACATGTTTCAAGGTTTGTGACGCTGCGAGACGGAAATTGTGAGCCGTCAGGAACGTTTCGGAGACGCTCGATCGATGTCCCGAAGTAACGCTCCATTTCGAGATCCAGGTCGACAAACCGACAGCCGAGGAGACCAGCCAGCCTTGCGCCTACAGTGGTCTTGCCAACGCAGCCGACACCAGCGAGAAATATGCGCATGTTGCAACACTCGATCGAAGCAATGCTTCTCTGATCTGAGGTTGCGATCATAGGCGATTCGGCCACTCCGTCGCCCGGGATTTTGCGGCGCGCGGGACTGGATCGATCATGCGCGACCTTGGCATGCTGCGGACATGGACGACGCTGACGAACCGCGCATGGACTAGCCGACCTGCCCAAATGCCCCGCCTCTCAACCTCCTGCTCCCGGAATGAAGCATCTGATCGAGATGGTCGGCCGGATCCCGTTGAGCCAAGAGCGATAATACCAGACAACAGGGAAACCGAACCTGTTGGGAACATCGAGCACCGCGTCCGAGGGAACGTCATACCACTCGCCCTCGATCTTGACGCGGTACTTGTTACCCTTGATGTCGTACTCGACCTCTTCGGGCTTCCAGCCGTCGGCGGCCGAGCAGCATCCTTCTCTCAGCTTGTTCTCCAACGTACCGGCCCAGGCCTTGACGTCCGGAGATGTTGGGCCGAGTTGCCCGTGATCGCCCGCCTGGGTCGGATGGGAGAGTGCGAGCAGCAGTGCCGACATGCAGATCAGTCGTTCCATCGAGTGAGCATAGCACCAAAATCGGTCCGATTCCGCTTCCGCCCGATGAAGGACTGAAATCACCGTTTGCTCTCCGGATGTCCCCAGGCGCCTCGGTTGGCGGTCGATCGGGTGTGACGGTCAGGATGTCGCCAGTTGACCCTCCCGGATCGGCTCCGTAGATTGGCTCGATTGCCGGAGGATGTCGGCACCGACGGTCGGAATGGGCAATAGCTCCAATACTGCTCGACGGCGCCGGTCGATCGAGGCGATCCCGAGGCTCGCGCGCGCCGCGATCGCAGCGGTTCGTCACGCACTGGCGTGGTTTCTGCAGGCGGCCGGCGGGCAGGTGGGATCGGTCGTCGGGCGGCACCTCGACGGCGGCTACCGCCCGGAGGCGTCCGGGCTGGGTGCACCTCGTCAGGGCGCTTCCATCGAGGTCAGAAACCTCTCCATCGCCTATCGCGACCGGCCGGCCTTGCAGGAGCTGACGGGGCAGTTCGCGGCCGGCAGCCTCACCGCGGTCGTCGGTCCGAACGGGGCGGGCAAGAGCTCGCTGCTCAAGGCGCTGGCCGGCATTCTACGCGCGCAAACCGGCGAGGTACGGTCGCCCGCATCCGCGGAGCGCTTCGCCTACCTGCCGCAGCAATCCGAGCTCGATCGCGACTTTCCGGTCACGGTCGGCGAGCTGGTGACGCTCGGCGGCTGGCGCTCGTTCGGCGCCTTCCGCCGTCCGCCGGAGGCGCTGCCGGCCCGCGTTGCGGAGGCGATGGCGACGGCCGGCCTCGAGGGCTTCGGCGCGCGCCAGATCGCCGACCTCTCGGCCGGCGAGTTCCAGCGCGCGCTGTTTGCCCGCATCCTCGTGCAGGATGCAGCCGTGGTTCTGCTCGATGAGCCGTTCACCGCAATCGACGAACGAACCACCGGCGACCTGTTGCAGCTGGTGCAATGCTGGCATCGGGAAGGCCGGACCGTGATCGCCGTGCTCCACGACATCGACCAGGTGCGCGAGCATTTTCCCAGCACGCTGCTGCTGGCGCGATCGTGCATCGCCTGGGGCGATACGCTCGCGGTCCTGACGCCGGACAATCTCGCCCGTGCATCCAGAACGCTCGCAGCGTCTCGTCCCGATCCGGTCGCCGCATGAGCGGTCTCGTCCACACGCTGATCGACCCGTTCCTGAGCTTCGCCTTCATGCGCACCGCGCTGGTCGCGTGTCTCGCCTTGGCGCTGGCGAACGGACCGATCGGCACCCTGCTGCTCCTGCGCCGCATGAGTCTCGACGGCGACGTGCTGTCCCACGCCGTCATGCCCGGTGCGGCGCTCGGCTTTCTCTATGCCGGCTATTCGCTCGCGGCGCTCAGTCTCGGCGGCCTGCTGACCGGCGCCCTGGTCGCCGCCTCGGCCGGGCTGGTCGCGCGATGGCAGCCCAAACGAAAGGAGGCTTCGCTCGCCGCCTTCTATCTCGTCTCGCTCGCGCTCGGCGTGATCGTGGTATCGCTGCGCGGCAGCAACGCGGACCTGATGCATGTCCTGTTCGGCACGGTGCTGGCGGTCGACATCAGGGGTTTGCTGTTCATCGCCGCCGTCAGCAGCGCGACCTTGCTGATCGTTGCGGTGATCTACCGTCCCCTGGCGGTCGAGTCCTTCGATCCGGCGTTCCTGCGCGCGATCGGCGGTGGAGGTGGCGTGTTCCGCGACATCTTTCTTGCCCTGGTCGTGCTCAATCTGGTGGCGAGCTTCCAGGCCTTCGGCACGCTCCTGGC
>JBEKZK010000908.1:0-2634 GCA_049509935.1 Xanthobacteraceae bacterium
CATTCGCCGTACCCAGCACTATGTCAGGGCCTTGGCTCGGAAGCTGCAATCTCACCCCATGTTTGCGGATTATCTGGAGGGGGATCAGATCGATATTCTGTTCAAGTCCGCTCCCCTTCACGACATCGGCAAGGTCGGCATTCCCGACAGCATTCTGCTGAAGCCGGGAAAACTCGATCCGGAGGAATTCGAGATCATGAAATCCCACGCGAGGCTCGGCCACGACGCCATCGAAAATGCCGAAACGCAACTCGGCATAACAGTCGACTTTCTCGCCTGCGCAAAGGAAATTGCGTTGAGCCATCAGGAAAAGTGGGACGGCAGTGGTTACCCGAGGAAGCTGATGGGTAACGCGATCCCGATCTCAGCTCGCCTTATGGCGGTGGCCGACGTCTACGACGCGTTGACGAGCCGCCGGGTCTATAAGCACGCCATGCGTCACGAGGAGGCGATCGCTATCATCGCTGAAGGCAGGGGCACGCACTTCGACCCGGATGTCGCTGACGCATTCGCGGAGATAGCCGACGAATTCAGAGATATTGCGGGTCGTTTCGCTGATCGGGAGCAGCGGGCCGGCGGAGCGGGAAAAGCGCGCCCTAGCGCCGACCCTTCCAAGCGCTAGCGGAACAATAGGCAGGCGTCGCCATAGGAATAGAAGCGATAGCCGCTCGCGATCGCGTGCGCATAAGCGCGCCGCATGGTGTCGAGCCCGCAGAACGCCGCGACCAGCATGAACAGCGTCGAGCGCGGCAGATGGAAATTGGTCAGCATCACGTCGACCGCGCGGAAGCGGTAGCCGGGCGTGATGAAGAGCGCGGTGTCGCCCGAAAACGACGCGAGCGTGCCGTCCTCGGCAGCCGCGCTTTCCAGTAAGCGCAGCGAGGTCGAGCCCACGGCGACGATGCGGCCGCCGGCACGCCGCGCCGCATTGAGCGCGGCCGCGGTCTCGGTGCTGACGCTGCCCCATTCGGCGTGCATTTTGTGGCCAGAGGTATCCTCCGCCTTGACCGGCAGGAACGTGCCGGGCCCGACATGGAGCGTTACGCGGTGGAGGCCGATGCCGCGTTCACGCAAGCCCGCCGCGAGCGCATCGGTGAAATGCAGGCCCGCGGTCGGCGCCGCGACCGAGCCCTCTTCGCGGGCAAACATGGTCTGATAATCGGCGCGGTCGAGTTCATCGACCGCGCGGCGGCTCGCGATATAGGGCGGCAACGGCATGTCGCCGCGTTCGGCGAGCGCCTGGTCGAGCACCGCGCCGTGAAACGCAAAGGCGAATGTCACCTCGCCGCCGGCCTCGCCCTCGCCTTTCGCTTCGACTGTCGCATCGAGTTGCTCGAGAAAGCAAACCCGGCCTTCGGCGCCGAAGCGCACGGTATCGCCTACCGCAAGCCGCTTGCCCGGCTTGACCAGCGCGCGCCAGCGCGCACCGTCGAGCCGCTTGATCAGCGTTGCGGAAATCGCGGGCTCACGGTCGCCCCGGTCGAGCCTGCGACCGTGTAGATGGGCCGGAAAAACCTTGGTGTCGTTGACGACCACGGCATCGCCCGGTTGCAGCAGCGCCGGCAGATCGCGCAGGGTGCGGTCGTCGAATTCCGCGGCGGCACCGGGCCGCACCACCAGAAGTCTGGCGCTGTCCCGCGGCGCAGCCGGGCGCAATGCGATGCGGTCCTCCGGCAGTACAAAATTGAACAGTTCGGTGCGCATCGGCAGGCCAGTTTTCACTTTGCGGACCATGATCTACAAAGCGCATATCGCAACCTTTCGCGCGGCAAGCAATGTGAGCCCGAATGCGGCCGGAACGGCGGTCATCCAGGTCAAACCCGGCATCGGCGACGTCATCTGGCATCTGCCGTTTATCCGCGCCATTGCGGCGGCCGCGCCGGGCGGCAAAGTGGTGTTCCTGGCGCCGCCGTCGAGCCGCGCCCAGGAACTGCTCGCCGCCGAACCGGGCGTCGCCGAGACGATCTATTTCCGCCATACCGGCTCGGAGCTCGCACGCGGCGTTAATCTCGTGCGGTTGGCGCTTCTGCTGCGGCGGCGCCAATTCCGGTCGATCTGGATTCTCGATCGCACCACGCGTCCCGCTTTCGCCGCCACGCTCGCCGGCATTCCGGAGCGCATCGGGCTGGGACTAGGAGCGCAGAAAGTCTTCCTCACCAATCCGGGCATCGACCGTAGTCATTTTCACGACCATCCGATCGACTGGCTGCGGGCGCTGATGGCAGCAATGGAGGTGCCACTGCCGTCGACTGAACCGGCCTTGCGGATCGATGATGCGACGCTCCGCGCGATCGCCGAGAAATTCGCCCAGGCGCCGCGGCCCTGGATCGTGCTCGGCATCGGCGCTTCACATCCCGACAAGGATTGGCCGGACGAAAACTGGGCTGGTTTTATCCCAGCGCTGCGCGGCCGCACGACGGGGACGGTTTTCCTGATCGGCGGCGATGCCAATCTCGCGCGGGCGCAAAAGTTTATCGCGGCCGGCGGAGGCGCGACACCGATCAATGCCTGCGGCCTCGGACTGATCGAAGCCACGGCCCTCCTCCGCCATGCCGATCTGTTCGTCGGTCCAAGCTCCGGCCCGCTCAACCTCGCGGCCGCGGTCGGGACCGAGTCCTTCGGGCTGTTCGGTTC
>JBEKZK010000909.1:0-2633 GCA_049509935.1 Xanthobacteraceae bacterium
TGGGTTCGGGTGGGGAGAGGGAGGACGCCGAACGCGTGGCTTGGGTGTCGGCCGGACAAAACTCCGGGAACCAACGGCGGGCTTCCGCGTTGAACCGCTTGCGCAGACGCGCGTACGGAGGATGCCCTATGGCGAACAAGCCCACGGTCCCCGACATGAAGCCCGGCAAGAGCCGGAAGCCCGAGGTGTCGCATCCCGGCATGATGGGGGACGGCACCGAGGAGCAGAATCTCAACGAGCGCGGCGATCCGTCGGCGCGCATCACCGAGGACGAGGTGGACGCCGCCTTCGGCAAGGACCGTCCGCACAAGAAGTAGCGCCTCCCGCGGTTCGGGGCGCCGCGAGGGCAGATGCGATCGGCTGGGTGGTTGCGGGCCGGCCTCGGCGGCGCCGGCCTTTTGCTCGTCATGGTGACGGGCGCCGGCGGCGCCGACGGTGCGCGCCCCTCCGAGCCGGTCTTCATCGCCGAGATCGTGGTGCTGATCCTGGTCGGGCGGGTGCTCGGCGAGCTGATGCAGCGGATCGGGCAGCCGGCCGTGATGGGGCCGCTGCTCGGCGGGCTGCTGCTCGGGCCGTCGGTGCTGGGCGTGCTGTGGCCGCAGGCGCAGCACGCGCTGTTTCCCACCGGCGTCGCGCAAAAAAGCATGATCGACGGGGTGGCGCAGCTCGGCGTGCTGATGCTGCTGCTGCTCACCGGCATGGAGACCGACCTCAAGCTGGTGCGCAAGGTCGGCCGCGCCGCCATAGCCGTGTCGATCGCCGGGATCTGCATTCCCTTCCTGTGCGGGTTCGCGCTCGGCCAGGTGCTGCCCGAGCAGGTGCTGCCCAGCCCCGGCAGCCGGCTGATCGGCTCGCTGTTTCTCGGCATCGCGCTCTCGATCTCCTCGGTCAAGATCGTCGCGATGGTGGTGCGGCAGATGAACTTCATGCGCCGCGACGTCGGCCAGGTGATCGTCGCCTCGGCGGTGATCGACGACACCATCGGCTGGATCATCATCGCCATCACGCTCAGCCTCGCCACCCACGGCGGGGTGGACGCCTCCTCGCTGATGCAGAGCATTTTGGGAACCGCATTGTTCCTCGCCGTCAGCCTCACGATCGGCCGGCGGCTGGTGTTCGGCCTGATCCGCTGGGCCAACGACAGCCTGGTGAGCGAGGCGCCGGTGATCGCCGTGATCGTGCTGGTGATGGGCGGGATGGCGCTGGTGACCCACCTGATCGGGGTGCACACGGTGCTCGGCGCGTTCGTCGCCGGCATCCTGATCGGCGAGTCGCCGATCCTCACCCGCCACATCGACGAGCAGCTGCGCGGCCTGATCATGGGGCTGTTCATGCCGGTGTTCTTCGGGCTCGCCGGCCTGAGCGTCGATCTGACCATCCTCAAGGACCCGGTGCTGCTGGCGCTGACCGGCGGGCTCATCGTGATCGCCAGCGTCGGCAAATTCGCCGGCGCGTTCGTCGGCGGCGAGCTCGGCGGCATGACGCGCCGGGAATCCTTCGCGCTCGGCTGCGGCATGAATGCGCGCGGCTCGACGGAAGTGATCGTGGCGACCATCGGCCTGTCGATGGGCGTGCTGTCGGACAACCTGTTCACCATGATCGTGACCATGGCGGTGCTCACCACGCTGGCGATGCCGCCGATGCTGCGCTGGGCGCTGGCGCGGCTGCCGCTGCGTCCGGAGGAAGGCGCGCGGCTGGAGCGCGAGGCGTTCGAGGCCAAGGGCTTCGTTGCCAACCTGGAGCGGCTGCTGCTCACCGTGGACGAGGGCAACAACGGCACCTTCGCGTCGCGGCTGACCGGCATGATCGCCGGCCCGCGCGGCATCCCGACCACGGTGCTGCATGTCGGCGACGGCGTGCGCCGCCGGGTCGACAAACGGGGAGCCGACGCCAGCGCCGAAGCCGCCGTCAAGGCCGGCGCCCTGACGGCGGTGGCGATGGAGCAGCAGGCCGACGAGACGGCGCCGGCGGCGGTCGCGGTCACCACCCGGGTCAAGGAGGCCGGCACCCGCGAGGCGGTCGCCGACGAGGCGCGCAAGGGCTACGACCTGCTGGTGATCGGGCTGCAGAGGACGATGACGAGCGACGGCGGCTTCCACCGCGAGGCCGCCCGCGCCGCCACCGGCTTCGACGGCCCGCTGGCGCTGGTGATCGCGCGCGGGCGCCATTTGGAGGATCCGACCGGGAGCGGGCTGCAGATACTGGTGCCGATCAACGGCACCGAGGCGTCGCGCCGCGCCGCCGAGATCGCGATCGCGCTGGCGCGCGCCAGCGACGTGCCGATCACCGCGCTCTATGTGGCCAACACCACGGCGAGCAAGACCGGCGGCCGCCGCGGGCGCGCCGGCACCGCGACGCGCCGGCACGAGGAGGCGATCCTCAAGGACGTGGTGGCGCTCGCCGACCGCGCCGGCACGCCGGTGCGCACCATCGTGCGCGTCGATCTTTCCCCCGAGGAGGCGATCCTGCGCGAGGCGCGCGGCGGGCGCCACGACCTCATCGTGATGGGGGTCAACCGCCGGCCGGCGGAGACGCTGTTCTTCGGCAATGTCGCGGTTGCCGTGGTGGAGAAGGCGCGGTGCTCGATCCTGCTGGTGGCGGATTGAGGGGGTGACGGTAGCCCGCATGGAGCG
>JBEKZK010000091.1:0-10555 GCA_049509935.1 Xanthobacteraceae bacterium
GCCGGGTCAACGTCTCCGCGAAGATCTCCGCCTGACTGTCCCGCCCGACTGGCGGGGTATCGCCTTGGCTCGCGGGGGTCGCCGGTGGCGACGGATCGCGCGGCGGGGCGACAACCGGGCGGGGCGGCGCGGGGTCCACGGTTGTTGCAGCGGCGGCGGCAGGCCTGTAAGGCGGATCGCGGCGAACCGGCGGCGGCGGCCGTGCGGGCTCATTCGCATGGTCGGCCCTCGGCGCCGGCGCCAGCGGGCTCGCCAGCAGCTCGGCGAGCTTACGCGCCGCCGCGACCGAGCTCGCAGCCGCGCGCGCCGGCGCCGTCTGCTGAGCCTCGTCGTCCGGGTCCGGGTCGCTCATGACGAAAACCGATCGTATCGAAACCGTGCTCGTCGGAGCGGAGCAGGCGGGCGAGCGGCTCGACCGGGTGCTCGCCGCCCGCGTCGAGGGTCAGTCACGTTCGCACCTCAAGACGCTGATCCTCGGCGGCAGGGTGAAGATCTCCGGAGATACGATCCGCGATCCCGCCTACCACGTCAACGCGGGCGCCGAGATCGAGGTCGCGCTGCCGGAGCCCGAGGAGCCGGAGCCGCGGCCGGAGCCGATCCCGCTGAACGTGGTCTACGAGGACGACGAGCTGATCGTGATCGACAAGCCGGCCGGCCTCGTCGTCCACCCGGCCGCCGGCCACTGGACCGGAACGCTGGTCAACGCGCTGATCGCCCACTGCGGCGCCAGCCTGTCGGGCATCGGCGGCGTGCGGCGCCCGGGGATCGTCCACCGCCTCGACAAGGACACCACCGGCCTGATGGTGGTGGCGAAGACCGACCGGGCGCACCGGGCGCTCGCCGAGCAGTTTGCCGACCATGGCCGCAGCGGGCCGCTGCGCCGCGGCTATCTGGCATTCGCATGGGGCGTGCCGGACCGGGCCAGAGGCACGGTCGACGCGCCGATCGACCGCCACCCGCGCGCCCGCGACCGGATGGCGGTGCGCCAGGGCGGCCGCGAGGCGGTCACGCACTGGGAGGTGGTCGAACGGTATGCTGGAACCGACGGCAAGCCGGCGGCGAGCCTTCTCGGGTGCCGGCTGGAGACCGGGCGGACCCACCAGATCCGGGTCCATCTCGCCCATGTCGGCCACCCGCTGCTGGGTGACTCGAGCTACGGGGCGGGCTTCAAGACCAAGGCGGAGCTGCTAGCCCCTGACGCAAGGGCCGCGCTGACCGCCCTTGACCGGCAGGCGCTGCATGCCCATATGCTGGTCCTGGAACACCCCAAAACCCGCCGGCTGCTCGAGCTCGTTTCGGAACTGCCGAACGATCTGGGGCGTTTGCGCCAGGCACTGGCCGCATCGCGGCGGTGAACGGCGCTAACAAATGGTTGAATAAGTCTGTCTATCCATAAACTTAACCGTGATCGACGGAGTTGCGGGGGTCACGCGGACTTGACACCGGGCGTCTTCCTTTCGCCCCCGCGGTCCGTGTATGCTGCACCTGCGTCGAACGGTTCGCGATCGCAAATCGTTCGGATGGTGCCGTCGGCTCGGGGAGCGACGGTTCCATCGCCCGCCGATGCATGGGGGCTCAAACCTGGAGGGCGCTGTCATGGCCCACGCTGCTACCTTGCCGATTTTCACGGCTGAATCCGGTCTCACCCGATATCTCGAGGAAATCCGGCGGTTCCCGATGTTGGAGCCGCAGGAGGAATATATGCTCGCCAAGCGCTGGCGCGAGCACGGGGACCGAGATGCCGCACACCGCCTCGTCACCAGCCACCTGCGCCTCGTCGCCAAGATCGCCATGGGGTATCGCGGCTACGGCCTGCCGATCTCCGAGGTGATCTCCGAGGGCAATGTCGGGCTGATGCAGGCGGTCAAGCGCTTCGAGCCTGAAAAAGGCTTCCGGCTCGCCACCTACGCGATGTGGTGGATCAAGGCCTCGATCCAGGAATACATCCTGCGCTCGTGGTCCCTGGTCAAGATGGGCACCACGGCCAATCAGAAGAAGCTGTTCTTCAACCTGCGCAAGGCCAAGAGCAAGATTTCCGCGCTCGAGGAAGGGGACATGCGCCCCGACCAGGTCAAGGTGATCGCCAAGCGGCTCGGCGTCACCGAGCAGGACGTCGTCGACATGAACCGCCGGCTCGGTGGTGACGCCTCGCTCAACACGCCGATCCGGGAAGAGGGCGATTCCGGCGAGTGGCAGGACTGGCTGGTCGACGACACCCCGAGCCAGGAGCGGATCCTCGTCGAGAGCGAGGAGTTCGGCAACCGCAAGCGTGCCCTGGGCGAGGCCCTTTCGGTGCTCAACGACCGCGAACGGCGCATCTTCGAGGCACGGCGGCTCGCCGACGAGCCGATCACGCTGGAGGAGCTCGCCGAGGAGTTCGGCGTCTCCCGTGAGCGCGTGCGGCAGATCGAGGTGCGCGCCTTCGAGAAGGTGCAGAACGCGGTGAAGAACCGGGTGGCCGCCATGGAGCAGCCCGAGCCGATGCACGCCCACTGATCCGGCGGCCGCCTACGCCGAACTCGCGTGTTCGCGAGCGCGGCCGGCCGGGCGCCGGGCTCACTTGCTCCAGGTCGCGAAGGCCTCGGCGAAGGCGCGCTCGCCGGGAGTGCCCTTCTCGATCGCCAGGATGGCGCGACGCCCGTTGTTGTAGACGATCGGAATGTCGAACCAGCTGCGCTCGCGCAGCAGCTCGAGGTTGCGCTGCATCTCGCTGTCCACGGCCGACAGCCCGATCAGGAAGAAGCCCGACGTGACCTTGACGGCGAGACCGGCCAGCGGGGCGCCGCGGGTCTGCTCGGCCTGCTTCATCAGAATGCCCGGCACGTTGCTGATGCCGCCGAACGGGAAATCAGCCGGCAGGTTGAACACGATCTCCACCGTGTGGCTCGCCGGCAGCGCCTGATCGGTGTTGCGGCGGATCGACATCGTCATGGTGATCCGCCGCTCGGGAATCTCCAGATCGGCGCGCACGGCAAGCTCCGGGGTCTGGGCCCCTGCCGGCGCCACCATCTCGGTGCGCCAGATCACCGAGCCGACATAGCGCTTTCCCTGCGTGTCGGTCGGATCCTCCTCATAGAGCACGACGCGCTGCGCAACGGCGGCAACCGGACCCTGATTGGCGGTGGACGAAGGCTGGCCGACCCGGTCGGCGATCTTCGGCTGGGCCGGTGCGGCAACGCCGCGCTCGGTCTGGCTCGGCTGGCTTCGCATCGAGGTGAAGAAATTCTTCAGCGGCACGCGCTGCCAGTAGACCGCACCTGCGAGCCCCACCAGGAGGAACGCCGCCGCGACGGCGGGGACCAGGCCCTTCATCGAGCGCCGGGGACGATCCGCGAAGTCATCCACGACCGCCATATGGCGGGTCGGCATGGATGGGGGCTTCTGCTTCTGCTCGGCCGACCGCGGCTCCGCCACGGGCAGAGCGTCCGGCTCCAGCGTGCCGGTCTCGGGACGCGCCGGCTCGAGCATCCGCGGCGGGGTCTCGCGTGGCTGTGAGCGCAGTCCCGGCGTTTCCATCCGCGGCTCGATCCGGTCGAGCTCGGGCACGGCGCCGGGCACCGCGGCGAAGACCTGGCGCGCCGACTTGCCGGCCTGCGCGGTCGCCTCGCCGAGGGTCTCGGCCTCCGCAACGACATCGCGGAACCCCTTCAGCCCCTCATCGGACAGATGCGAGCGCTCATTGAACCGGGTGCGACCGGAGTTGCGCGGTGGCGGCGGCGGGGCGGCGGCCGTCACCGCGGGCGGCGGCTCGGCCGGTTCCGGATCGTCCAGCTGCCGCGCCTCGGCGGTCGCCGGCGCACCGCCGCCGTCGCGGCGGGGCGAGAGGGTCCGGGGCGCTGCGCGCGCAGCTTCGTCACGCCGGGCCGGCTCGGGAACGGAGACAGGCCGCGTCGCATCGGGCGCCGGACCGGCCGGCTCGGCAGCACGCGGCGCAGCCTCGACCCGTCCGGACCGCCGGGCGGACTCCGCTTCGACCTTGCGGATCGCCTCCTCGAGCGCGAGACGCTCGTGGGTGATTTCCGATTCGGTCAGTGGGGGATCCAGACCGCGGAGCTGGGCAACCAGCGCGGTGCGCGCCCGCTCGTACAGGCCGCGGCGAATCTCCCCGGAATTCTTGTCGAGACCGGTTACCGCACGGGCAATCAGGGGGTAATAGTCGGTCATCGGAGCTCAGGCGCCACGCGTGACGAGCCCGCGCGGCTCGTCACCGATTCGCGGGCAAAGCAACGCCATGCCGGCCCCGCGCACGCCGGTGCAAACAGCATCGATCGCAGGACTGACGGTTCTCGGCCCGTGATCCAACTCCGAGGTTTGAAGTCTCGCGAAACGGTTTTGACGGACCTTAGGCTTCGAACGGATTCTGCACAAGAATCGTGTCCTCGCGTTTGGGGCTCGTCGACATCAGCGCCACCGAGCAGCCGACCAGCTCCTCGATGCGCCGCACGTACTTGATCGCCTGCGCGGGAAGCTCCGCCCAGGAACGTGCTCCGGCGGTCGAATCCCGCCAACCCTGTATGGTCTCGTAGATCGGCTCGACCGCCGCCTGGGCGCGCTCGCCTCCCGGCAGGTAGTCGATCTCCTGCCCGTGCAGCCGGTAGCCGACGCACACCTTGATTTGCTCGAAGCCATCGAGGATGTCGAGCTTGGTAAGCGCCAGACCGTTGATGCCGCTGGTACGCACGGTCTGCCGCACCAGAATGGCATCGAACCAGCCGCAGCGGCGGCGGCGACCGGTCACGGTGCCGAACTCGCGGCCGCGATCGCCGAGCAGATGACCGACGTCGTTGTCCTGCTCGGTGGGGAACGGACCGTCACCGACCCGCGTCGTGTAGGCCTTGCAGATGCCGAGCACGTAGCCGATGGCACCGGGTCCGAGCCCGGACCCGGTCGCCGCCTGGCCGGCCACCGTGTTCGACGAGGTGACGAACGGATAGGTGCCATGGTCGACGTCGAGCAGCACCGCCTGCGCGCCTTCGAACAGGATGCGCTTGCCCTCGCGCCGCTTGTCGTCGAGCAGCGACCACACGCGGTCCATATAGGGAAGCACACGCGGCGCGATGGCGGTGAGCTCGTCGTACAACGTCCCGGCGTCGATCTCGTCGATTCCCAGGCCACGGCGCAACGCATTGTGGTGGACGAGCAGGCGATCGATCCTCAGCGCGAGACCGTCGCGGTCGGCGAGATCGATCAGACGGATGGCACGCCGCCCGACCTTGTCCTCGTAGGCCGGACCGATGCCGCGCTTGGTCGTCCCGACGCGCGCCACCGTCGAGGCCTCGCGGATCTGATCGAGATCGCGGTGGAGCGGCAGGATCAGCGCGGTATTCTCCGCGATTCGCAGGTTGTCGGGCGTCACCGCGACACCCTGCGCCTGGATGCGCTCGATCTCCTCGATCAGCGCCCGGGGATCGAGCACGACGCCGTTGCCGATCACCGACAGCTTGCCGGGGCGGATGATCCCGGACGGCAGCAGTGACAGCTTGAACGTGACGCCGTCCACCACCAGCGTGTGGCCGGCATTGTGACCGCCCTGGAAGCGGACCACGATGTCGGCCTGCTCGGAAAGCCAGTCGACGATCTTGCCCTTGCCTTCGTCACCCCATTGGGAGCCGACCACGACCACGTTTGCCATCAGGATCAGGATCCCTTCATCCGCGCGACCCCGGTACCGCCGGACGACCTGCCGGGCGGACCTCGTGCCGGGCGGACTCTTGCCCGGACTCCTGCCCGGAGTCTTGCCCGGAGTCTTGCCCGGAGTCTTGCCCGGAGTCTTGCTGATCGCGCAGCGACGGCCCCTCGATCCGGCTCGCTGGAAGCGGGCCAGGCCCACACGGCCGCCCGGGCGCGACGCAGCGGCGCACCGTCGCACAGCGCTCAGCCGTTCTCCCCGATAAAGTAAGCCGCCCAGCGAGGCAAGGCAGCGCACCGCCGGATTTCGGGTTCCGCCGCCGGAATCCATGGCCGGCGCGGGTCGGCGATGCCGATGCGGCACGTCGCGGTCGCGGCCGCGGCCATGACGGTGGGGAAAAGACCGCCTGATCCCGGCGTCATCGACGAGGGCTGCGGTGGCCGGCGGAGCGGTTGACGCGAGGATCGGCAGACGTCGCATGACGGTCTCCTCTCTCGACCGTCCAAAATCAGCGGAAATCCGGTTTCCGTAGGGCGCCGCGCGGGCGAGACCGGGGCGTTCCGATGCCGGCGCCGATTTGTTGGGGAAGACCGCGACGGCGGTCAAACATTCATCAGTCTTGAACGGTTGTCACAGCAAACCGGGATCCAATGCGCCGGGACATGAGTCTTGGCTGGCGGATGTCCTTGATCGGCGAACCGGGTTCCACTTCGCCGGGACATGCGCTAGAACGCCAGCGAGCGCACCTGCTGCACATGGGGCAGGCGCCTGACCTTCTCGATGACCGTGGTCGGCACCGGGCCGTCCACCTCGACCAGGGCGATCGCATTGCCGCCGGGCGACTCGCGGCCGACATGGAAGGTCGCGATGTTGATCCCGGCGTCGCCGAGAATGCTGGCAAAGTGCCCGATGAAGCCCGGCTTGTCCTCGTTGGTGATGTAGAGCATGGACGGGCCGAACTCGGCATCCATCTTGATGCCCTTGATCGACACCACGCGCGGACGGCCGTCGGCGAACACGGTGCCCTGGATCGAGCGCTCCTGGCGCTCGGTGACGATGGTGAGCGTCATCAGGCTCTCGTAGTCGCTCTCCGCATCGCGCCTGGTCTCGTCGACCGCGATGCCGCGCTCGCGGGCAACCACCGTCGCCGACACCATGTTGACGTCCTGCAGCAGCGGCTTGAGCAGGCCGGCGATTGCCGCCGAGGTCAGCGCCTTGGTGTTCATCGCGCCGACATGGCCCTCGTAGGTGAGCTTGACCGCCTTGAGCCCGCTCTCGGTCACCTGCCCGGCGAACGAGCCGAGCTGCTCGGCGAGCCTGACGAAGGGTTTGAGCCGGGGCGCTTCCTCGGCGGTGATCGAGGGAAAATTGACCGCATTGGAGATCGCGCCGCGCAACAGGTATTCGGACATCTGCTCGGCGATCTGCAGCGCCACGTTCTCCTGGGCCTCCATGGTGGCGGCGCCGAGATGCGGGGTGCACACCACGTTGGGGTGGTGGAACAGCGGATTTTCGGTCGCCGGCTCGACCGTGAAGACGTCGAACGCCGCCCCCGCGACACGCCCGGAATCGAGCGCCGCGCGCAGCGCCAGCTCGTCGACGAGGCCGCCGCGCGCGCAATTGACGATGCGGACGCCGGGCTTCACCCGCGCCAGCGCCGCCGCGTCGATGATGTTCCGCGTCTTGTCGGTGAGCGGAGTATGCAGCGTGATGAAGTCGGCCCGGCGCAGCAGATCATCGAGCTCGACCTTCTCGACACCGAGGTCGATCGCGCGCTCCGGCGACAGGTACGGATCGTAGGCGATCACCTTCATCCTCAGACCCTGGGCCCGGTCGACGACGATGGAGCCGATGTTTCCACAGCCGATGACGCCCAGCGTCTTGCCGGTGATCTCGACGCCGAGGAAGCGGTTCTTCTCCCACTTGCCGGCCTGGGTCGACGCGTCGGCGGCCGGGATCTGCCGCGCCAGGGCCAGCATCAGGGTCAGGGCGTGCTCGGCGGTGGTGATCGAATTGCCGAACGGGGTGTTCATGACGATGACGCCCCTGGCGGTCGCGGCCGCGATGTCGACGTTGTCGACGCCGATTCCGGCGCGGCCCACCACCTTCAGGCTCTTCGCCCGGTCGAGCAGCTTCGCCGTCACCTTGGTGGCCGAGCGGATCGCGAGGCCGTCATAGTCGCCGATCACCTCGGCGAGCGCATCCTTGTCGAGGCCGGTCTTCACGTCGGCCGCGATGCCGCGATCCGCGAAGATCTGAACGGCGGCCGGCGACAGCTTGTCGGAGATGAGAACCCTTGCGGTCATTCGGTCTACGCCGCCTTCGGCAGCGCGGCTTTTGCCTGGGCGAACGCCCAGTCGAGCCACGGCGTCAGCGCCTCGACGTCGGACGCCTCGACGGTGGCACCGCACCAGATGCGCAGCCCGGGCGGCGCATCCCGGTAGTAGGCGATGTCGTAGGCGACGCCTTCCTTCTCCAGGGCGCCCGCCAACGCCTTGGCGAAGGCACCCTGCTGGTCCGCCGGCAGCGCCGCGATCGCCGGATCGACCACCTCGAGGCACACCGAGGTGTTCGAGCGCGTCCTCGGCTCGCGGGCGAGAAAGGCGACCCAGGGCGTCCGCGCCACCCAGTCGGCGATGACCTTGGTGTTGGCGTCGGCGCGGGCGATCAGCGCCTGCAGCCCGCCGATCGATTTCGCCCACTTGAGCGTATCGAGATAGTCCTCGACGCACAGCATCGACGGGGTGTTGATGGTTTCCTCGGCGAAAATGCCCTCGTTGAGCTTGCCGCCCTTGGTCATGCGGAACAGCTTCGGCAGGGGCCAGGCCGGCTGATAGGATTCGAGACGCTGGACCGCCCGCGGCGAGAGCACCAGCATGCCGTGCGCGGCCTCCCCGCCCAGCGCCTTCTGCCAGGAGAAGGTGACGACATCGAGCTTCGGCCAGTCGAGCGCTTGCGCAAAGGCCGCCGAGGTGGCGTCGCAGATGGTCAGCCCCTGGCGGTCGGCGGCGATCCAGCGCGCATCCGGAACCCGCACGCCGGAGGTCGTGCCGTTCCAGGTGAAAACCACGTCGGTTGCCGGGTCGACCCGCGACAGGTCCGGCAGGTCGCCGTAGCCGGATTTCAGCACGGTCACGTCCGCGAGCTTGAGGTGCTTGGCGACGTCGGTCACCCACCCCTCCCCGAACGATTCCCAGGCCAGCATGGTGACCGGCCGGGCGCCGAGCAGCGACCACATCGCCATCTCGACGGCGCCGGTGTCGGAGGCCGGCACGATGGCGATCCGGTAGTCCTGGGGCACGCCGAGGATCTCGCGGGTCAGGTCGACGGCGCGCCTGAGCTTGGCGCGGCCGGCCTTCGACCGGTGCGAGCGTCCGAGCAGCGCGTCGGTGAGGCCCTGGAGACTCCAGCCCGGGCGCTTGGCGCAGGGGCCGGAGGCGAAATGCGGAACCACCGGCCGCACGCCGGGCTTCTGAGCAGCCATGGTCTATCCTTCCAGATAGGCGCCCCTCGGTGGGGAGGGGTTTCCCGGCGCGGGGATTACGCAAGCGGACCTCCGGCGTCAAGGTTGTTGCCGCGATCGCCGGTCGAGGGCTCTGGCGACGGACGTCAGCCGGCGCTGCAAAATTCCGGGCTGCGCCGATGGGGGCCGGGTCGCGAAACCCTTTCTCCACCACTTCGCGATGAAATCGGCCGCGTACCACCCGGGACGCCGACCGGCGTCGGCGCGATGCCGGGGCGAGCCGATGCGGAAATCCCCCAGATGAGCGACGCCTCGAGCTACCAGGTCGACGGGCATCGGCGATCGACCGACGAGTGCCACAGCCTGCCGGCCGCCGAGCAGCTGCCGGACCGGCAGGTCGAGGTGATGGCGCGGATCGAGGGTGCCGTCGTGGTGGACGTGGGCTGCGGCACTGGACAGTTCGTGCGCGAGGCGAGCCGCCGCTTTCCCCACAAAACCATCATCGGCGTCGACGCTTCGGACGACGAGATCCGCGTCGCCCGACTCCTCCATCCGCAGCTCGCGGAACGGTTCCGCCGGATGAGCGCCTATCGGCTGGAATTCGCCGAGGCGAGCGTCGACTGCATCACCATGCAGGAGGTGCTCGAGCATCTGGAAGGCGCTGCGCTCGCCGTCAAGGAAGCCAACCGCGTGCTGCGGCCGGGCGGCGTGCTCGTCGTCAGCGCGCCCAACCCGTTCTACGTCTGGCGCATCGTCAAGTTCGTCGCCGCCGAGATCGCCAACATGGTCCGCCGCCGGCGCGGCCGGCCGGCTCGGCTCGATGCCGAGATCCTGTCGGCGGACGCCGCGTGGGACCGGCACGTCCATTCATGGACGCCGCAGACCCTGCTGGCGCTGCTCGAGGTCAACGGGTTCGCCTATGTCGACCATGGATACGAGAATGGCGCGGCCAATCCGCTGCGCCGCTGGTTCCTCGCCGCCCTGCCCTTCCTCGGCCCCACGCTGATCCTCGCGGTCCGCAAGGTCGCGCCAGCGCCGTTGGCGCTGGTGTGAACCGATCAGAACCGGACGCCGGCGCCGATTCGCAGAGCGTTGAGGTTAGCCGTGGTATTGCTGAACGGGCCGAACTGGATGAACTCCCATTCGCCGCGCACGAAGACGTTGGGCAGTACCGCGACCTCGAGACCGGCCCCCACGGCGTAGCCGTAAAGCCATTTGCTCAGGACCTCACTCGACTGGCCTTGGAGCGGAAGGGGAACCAGCGTCTGTGATATTACGTCGCCTTGCGTGCAGGTCTGACCCACAGCCGAGCACGCGAAGTATACGTTCGTCTGGTTGTTGATGTCGGCGCGTCCGGCCGCTAGTCCGACGGTGGCGTAGGGTAGAAAATTACCGACGATATACCCAATCCGACCACGCAATGTCCCGAAATCTGTGATGTGGGCCAGGGCGGAGCCCTTGAC
>JBEKZK010000910.1:0-2632 GCA_049509935.1 Xanthobacteraceae bacterium
AGGCCGCGGTGCGCCGGCTTCAGCTGATCGTGGAGACGCTGAAGCCTCGCGATCATGCGGACCTGATCAACAGATCGGAGCACGACGTCATCGCGACGCGTCAGGCAATAATGGACGTCGACCAGGAGGTCGCGGGGATCGCCCGCGGCACGCCGGGGTTTGCCGACCTGCCGTTCGATCTGGTGCGCAAGCTCGTCGCCGACTCGGAGGCCCATGCGTGGTTCGAGGATCGGCCGCACATGCTCCTCGCCGAGACCGGCCTATCGCTCGCTGACGTCGACGCGGCGCGGGATGCCCGCATCCGGCTCGGATCGGATCTGCTGCACATCGACGACGAGATTCCGCCCGCCGCGCAGCTTCCCGACCCCGCGGCAGTCGCCGGGATGCACCAGAACCTGGTGCAGGTGCCGGAGCACGCGTTGACCGGACCGGCGGAGATGACGCTCCCGCGACGGGTCGTCGCCGCGCTGGGCATCCATGGCGCCGGCCAGCTCGCGGCCGATCTCGAGGCGCTCGCCGCCGCGCATCGGGTGATCGACGACGAACCGTGGCTCGGTCCGCTGTCCCCACTCTACAGTCATGATGCCGGGCTCGGTGCCGACGTCGCCGCGCTCGTCGATTTCGCCCGGGACGCGACGTCGCAACTGTCCCGACGCCCGGCTTTCCTCGCCCGCCCGGTCGAGACGCCCGCGGACACGTTTGCCGACACCGAGCTGCTCGACATCGTCGAGCGGCTGGCCGCCGGCAAGAAGGTCTTCACCGCCTTTGCCCGGCGCGAGAGGCGCCGGAAGCCGGTGATCGACTCCATCACGGTCGCCGGATTCGCACCGGCCGATCCCGATGGGTGGGGGCATGTTCGCGACTATCTGGCGTGGCGACGGACCATCCATTCGCTCAATGCGCGCTGGAGGTCGCTTGCGCCGGAGCTCGGCGCGCCGTCCCTCGCGGCGGACCATCCGCATGCACCCCATGGCTTCGAATGGATCGTCAAGTCCGTCGATGTCGCGATCGTGGCAGCGGCAATCGCACGACGAAACGTCACCGCGGTGGGCCCGAAGCTCATGATGTCGCCCGGCGACGTCGAGGCGATGCTGGAAAATGCCGGCGAGCTCCAGAAGCTTGCCGCGGCGGTCCGAAGCGCGGCGATCGAGATCGAGACCTCGCGCCGTGAGCTCGCGCGGCTCAACGGCTTGTTCGCCGGTCCGGGCGTGCTGGCGGCCGCGGTCCGCGACGACGTGCTGTCGCGGATCGGACAGGACGGGAGCGACCGCGCGCAGATCCGGGAGAATTGGACCAGGATCCGCGAGCGCATCGTCTCGCTGCAGGGCCGACGTGAGGACTTCGAACGCATCCGCGCGGTCAGCAACGCGCTTGCCGCGGCCGGCGCCCCGATCCTTGCCGGCCGGGTCATGACGGAGGCGGCGCCGCCGGCGACCGGCGACCCCGTGCTCGCCGCCGATTGGCCGGGGGCCTGGAACTGGGCGGTGCTGACGCGGCGGACGGAAGAATCGGGCCGGGACCCCCACCTGCGGCAACTCGCCGAACGGCGGCGCAAGCTCGAAACGACGCTGCGCGAGCAGCTCGAGGCCGTGATCGCGGCGCGGACCCGATCTGGTCTGGTCCAGAACATGAGCGGCCCGATCAGGCAGGCGCTCACCATCTTCACGATCGCGCTGCGCAATATGGAGGCCGCGGCCGACGGGTCGGCGGCGCATCACCATCGACGGACGGCTCGTGATGCGCTCGAGGGCTGTTGCGAGGGCATTCCCTGCTGGCTCGTACCGAGCTGGCGCATTGCCGAGCAGCTCCCGGCCAGGTTTGGCGCCTTCGACCTCGTCATCGTCGACGAGGCATCGCGGTTCGACGTGTGCGAGCTGACGACGCTGCTGCGCGGCCGCAAGATCCTGGTGATCGGCGACCACAGCCGGGCCGGCCCGACCCTGCGCGACGTCGACCATGCCGAGATGGAGCGCATCGCAGAGACCATTCTGCGTCCGCTCCCGAAGACGATCCGGCCGTTCATGCGTCCGGGCTCGTCGCTCCACGATCTCGTCAAGGTGCTGTTCGCCGGGAACGACATCCAACTGGAGGAGCAGATCCGGCTCGGCGCGGGGCCGGTCGGCATCACGCCGCGCTCCGGTCACGCGCGGTCGATCGTGCTCACCACCGCTGCCGGAGGCGCGCACGCCGACGAGGCGGTCGGCGCGGTCCCGGCGTTCGACCCGCCGCCCGAGTCACCGAACGAGATCATGCACAGCGAGGCCGACGTCATCGTCGGCGAGATCGCGAAGGCCGTCGCCCGTCTGCCCCGGAGCAATCGGCAGCGGCGGACCGGGGCGGTACTGGCCGACACGGCCGACACGGCCGACGCGGCTCCGTCCCCCGCTTCGGCGATCCCAGCCACCCGCCCGCCGCAGCATGTCGTGGCGTCGCCGCCATGGCTGCACGACGCGCCGCCCGGGGCCGGGCAGCGGCGGTCGGTCAGCGGCCGCCGGGTCGCAGTCGCGGCAGTCGCCATGCTCGTGATGGTCGTCGGGGCGACATACTGGCTGGTGGGGCCGCGCGCGAATTCCAGGGTGGCTGCGGGCGGGGCGGGTCCGATCCCGCACGAATTGGTGCCGTCGGCGAGCGC
>JBEKZK010000911.1:0-2624 GCA_049509935.1 Xanthobacteraceae bacterium
CCGGCCGCATCATCGTGGATGGCGTGGAGCTAACCGACGACATGAAGAGGATCGACGAGGTGCGCCGCGAGGTCGGCATGGTGTTCCAGCATTTCAATCTGTTTCCCCACCTCTCGATCATCGACAACTGCACGCTGGCGCCGATCCGGGTGCGCCGGATGTCGCGGAAGGACGCCGAGGAGATCGCGATGCACTACCTGCGGCGGGTCAAGATCCCCGAGCAGGCGGGCAAGTATCCCGGCCAGCTGTCGGGCGGCCAGCAGCAGCGCGTGGCGATCGCCCGGGCGCTGTGCATGAGTCCGAAGATCATGCTGTTCGACGAGCCGACCTCGTCCCTCGACCCGGAGATGGTGAAGGAGGTCCTCGACACCATGGTGGGCCTCGCCGAGGAGGGCATGACCATGCTGTGCGTCACCCACGAGATGGCCTTCGCCCGCCAGGTCGCCGACCGGGTGGTCTTCATGGATGCCGGGCAGATCATCGAGCAGGGCCGGCCTGCCGAGTTCTTCGCCCATCCGCGCCACGAGCGCACGAAGCTGTTCCTCGGGCAGATTTTGCACTGAGACAATCGCGAGCACGTATCGTGTTTGGTGCGGAGACCCGGCCTCGAGGGCATTGGACACGCGTCTCACGGGCGCTGTGCGACTTGCTCTCCCCTGCGGGGAGAGGACGTACGCCGAATCCGTCGCACGG
The DNA here is from genome assembly GCA_049509935.1 of Xanthobacteraceae bacterium. Taxonomy (GTDB): domain Bacteria; phylum Pseudomonadota; class Alphaproteobacteria; order Rhizobiales; family Xanthobacteraceae; genus AP-16. The sequence continues at coordinate 694 of JBEKZK010000911.1, forward strand.
TTGTCGTGAGCGCGCAAGTTGTGGCGTCTGAAACATTTGTTCGCGGTCGTCCGCTGGGCTAAGACCGCGCGACAAAAGCATCGCCGGAGGACGCGCCTGCCATGACCGACATGACCATCGCCGATGTGCGCACCACGCTGCTGCGGATGCCGTGGCCGGAGGATCCGTGGATGAGCGGACACGCGCTCGGCAAGACCCGGGACCTGCTGGTGCTCGAGGTCGAGACCGGAGGCGGCATCGTCGGCATGGGCTACCTCAATCCGCTGTCGCCGGTGCTGCGCACCATCGGAGCCTGCATCGAGGAGGTGATCGTGCCGCGCGTGCTCGGGCGCGACGCCACCGGGATCGAGGCGATCTGGCACGACCTGTGGCGCGCGACCTTGACGGCCGGCCGCGGCGGCATCGCCATGATGGCGATCTCGGCCCTCGACATCGCCTTGTGGGACGCGCTCGGCAAGCGCGCCGGCCTGCCTCTGCATCGTCTGTGGGGACACTTCCGCTCGCAAATTCCGGTCTATGGCAGCGGATGCTGGCGCGGCAGCGGCGGCGACGGCATGATCGAGAAGGCCCGGCATTTCGTGTCCCGGGGCTTCCGCGCCATCAAGATGCAGGTCGCCCACGTCCACGACCTGAAGACCGATCTCGCCAACGTGCGGCGCATGCGCGAAGCGCTCGGGCCCGACATCGACATCATGATCGACGTCAACATGGGCTGGACCGCCGACGTCGCCATCCAGATGGGACGCAAGTTCGAGGAGTACGACGTGTACTGGCTGGAGGAGCCGGTGCTCGCCGACGACTTCGCCGGCTACATGCGCATCGCCGAGGCGCTCGACCTGCGGGTGGTCGGCGGCGAAACCCACTTCACCCGCTACGACCTGCGGCCGTTCCTGGAAAACCCGCGGTTGCCGATCCTGCAGCCCGACCCGATGCGCGGCGGCCTGACGGACTTGCGCAAGACCGCGGCGATCGCCGATACCTGGGGCATGACCATGGCGCCGCATCTGTTTCCCGAGCTCAACGTCCACCTGCTCGCCGCGATCCCCAATGGCCTGTGGATCGAGCACATGGGCCTGCTCGACGACCTGTGGGTCGAGCCGCCGGCGATCGCCGACGGCACGATCACGGCCCCGGAGCGGCCCGGCCATGGGCTGGCCTTCCGGCCCGAGGTGCTGCGCGAGTTCCGTATCTGACGAACCCGACGGGCAGCGGCTGCTACGCAGTCCGCACGATGCCGTTCGCGCAAGATTCCGTGCAAGGGTTCATGCAAAGGAGAACGACGATGTCCGAAACCAACCTGTCTGCCGACAAAGGCCCGGCGGACGCCAGCACGCCGACGCGCCGGCGCTTTCTCGCCGGCAGCGGGCAGGCCGCGGTTGCGGCGTGGAGCGGCCTCGCGCTCGGCCTGCCGGCGCCGCGCGGCGCCGCGGCCGCTGCCCTCGACCTGCCGTCCGCGCTTCCCCCGGGGACCCGCGGCGAAGCCGTGCTCGACACGCTGCCGGGCAAGAAGCCGCTGATCAAGCTGAGCTTCCGCCCGCCCAACTACGAAACGCCGATCGAGTACTTCCGCACCCCGATCACGCCGAACGACGCCTTCTTCGTCCGCTACCATCTGGCGGGCATCCCCGAGGTCGATGCCGCGACCTGGCGGCTTTCGATCGGCGGCGAGGGGGCGAACGGATCGATCGAGCTCACCCTCGACGATCTCAAGGCGATGCCCGCGGTGGAGATCGCTGCCGTCAATCAGTGCTCGGGCAACCGGCGCGGACTGTTTTCGCCGCACGTGCCCGGCGTCGAATGGGGCTATGGCGCGATGGGCTGCGCGCGCTGGAAGGGCGTGCGCCTGAAGGACCTGCTCGACCGGGTCGGGGTGAAGAAGGAGGCGATCGAGCTCGTGCTCGACGGCGCCGACGGGCCGGTCGTCGACAAGA
>JBEKZK010000912.1:0-2622 GCA_049509935.1 Xanthobacteraceae bacterium
GTCATCGACACTGACCCGACGCCGATCAGGAACATCTCGCTGATCAAGCCAGACTACTTTGCCAAGGGCTACGAGTACACGCGCGACGGCCTGCATCCGCGCACTGCTGAGGAAAAATCCGCCATCGAGGCCTATGGCGGCGAGATCCTGTTCACGCCGGGCGACATCGTCTATTCGTCCTCGCACATCATCGAGACCGAGCCGCCGGCGATTGCCACCGAGAAGCTGATGGCGCTCCTGGCCGCCGAGGGCCTCTCCATCGGCGACCTGCACAACAGCGTCGACGGGCTCAAGGGCGTTCGGGTTCACGTGATCGGCGACACGATCATCGACAGCTACACCCATTGCGCGATGATCGGCGGGATGGCGAAGACGCCGACCATGAGCGTGCGCTACGACAATCGATCGGATTTCGTCGGCGGCGCCGGAATAGTCGCCAAGCATTTGCAATCGGCCGGCGCCAAAGTGTCGTTCTCCACCATGCTCGGCGACGAAGGGCTTGCCGAATTCGCCATCAGGGATCTGACCCGTGCCGGGGTGGATTGCATGCACATCGTCGATCGGACGCGACCGACGACGCACAAGAACGCCATCGTCGCCGGAGGCTACAATCTCCTGAAAATCGATACGCTGGACAATCGCTCGATATCCGAACGCGTCCTTCGGATATTTACCCAGCAGATCCGCGAGGTCCCCGCCGATATCATCGTATTCAGTGATTTTCGCCACGGCATCTTCAACCGGGACACCATTCCGGCGTTGACGCAGGCCATCCCGGTCGGGGCTTTCCGGGTGGCCGACAGCCAGGTGGCGAGCCGATGGGGCAATATACTGGAATTTCACGGGTTCGATCTGATCACGCCGAACGAGCGCGAGGCGCGCTTCGCCCTGGGAGACCAGGATTCGGTCGTCCGGCCCCTCGGTCTCGAGCTCTATCGGCAGGCGCACTGCAAGACGCTGATCTTGAAGCTCGGTGAGCGCGGGCTGTTGACGTTTCGCGGCGAGCCGGTGAACGACGAGGACAAACGCACTTTTTTCGCGGTCGACAGCTTTGCCGAACGGGTGATCGATGCGGTCGGATCAGGGGATGCGCTTCTGGCTTATGCCACGCTCGCATTGTTCTGCACCAAGAGCACCGTGATCGCCGCTGTGCTGGGCTCCCTCGCGGCCGCGGTCGAATGCGAGCACGAGGGCAATGTCCCGGTCCGACCGAAGGACGTGGTCGACAAGCTGCATCGCTTCGAACGACTCATGAACTATCAGTGATCTGCGGACGAGCCGGATTCCTGCATGCGAGCGGTCGTAGTCGGATATGGGGTGCAGGGCAGGAAACGTCTGAAGGTGGCGGGGGCCGAAGGCATCGGGGTGGTCGACCCGGTTGCCCCGGAGGCAAATTGGCGCGACATCCGCGAGGTGCCCCGCGAGCAGTACGATGCGGCGCTGGTCTGCACGCCCGACCAGCCCAAGGTGGACATTCTCGCCTATCTGCTGGGCCATGGGAAGCACGCGCTCGTGGAGAAGCCTCTGCATGCCGAGCGCGAGGACGATTTGGCAAGAATCGAGACGCTGGCGCGAGCCACCGGTGCCGTGTGCTACACCGCCTACAACCACCGCTTCGAACCGCATTGTGTCCAAATGCGCGATCTCGTGACGTCGGGACAGTTGGGCCGCATCTATCGATGTCGCATGTTCTACGGTAATGGCACGGCCAGACTGGTGCGAGATTCCGCCTGGCGCGATACGGGCGCCGGGGTGCTGCCCGATCTCGGCTCGCATCTGCTGGACACTGCGCGATTCTGGTTCGGGGATGTCGGAGAGGACTTTCGTGTCGTGTCGGTCAATCGCTTTGAAAACCGGGCGCCCGACCACGTGGTGATCGACTCCCAGTCGGCACAGCCGAGGCTCGAATTGGAAATGACTCTGCTGTCGTGGCGCAACGATTTTACCTGCGACATTCTCGCCGAGAATGGAACCGCCCACATCGCGTCCCTGTGCAAATGGGGCCCGACGACGTTCACCAGGCGCATCCGGGTGCTGCCGAGCGGACGACCGGCCGAGGACGCCATCACGCTCATCCGGGATGACCCCACCTGGGCGCTCGAGTACGCTCATTTCAAGGCGCTCGTCGCCAGCCGGACTCCGACCGATTTCGCCAACGACCGATGGCTCCTGCGCGTGCTCGGCCGGCTGTCGGCGCAGGCAGCAAGAGATGGCTCGAGGGCATGACGGCTTCCGTGATCGCCTACATTGGAATGACCCACTTGGGACTGTGCTCGGCGGTCGCGGCGGCCAGCAAGGGCTTTGAGGTCCGCGGCTTCGATCGCGACACTGCCCTGGTGGCGCGGTTGAGCCAAGGCCGCTGGCCCGTTGTCGAGCCCGGCCTCGATGACCTGGTTGCGGCCAACCGCTCCCGCCTCACCTTCGTCAGCGATGCGACGGAGCTCGCGGGCTGCGATCTGATCTACGTGGCGCCCGACGTCCCGACCGACGAGCGGGGTGGCAGCGACCTCGCGGAGCTCGATCAACTCGTCGAGCTTGCGCTCGACGCCAGCAGGCCAGGGTCCGTGGTGGTGATCTTGAGTCAGGTGCCACCCGGCTACACGCGTGCGCGCCAACGGCCGG
>JBEKZK010000913.1:0-2618 GCA_049509935.1 Xanthobacteraceae bacterium
GCTCATCCTGGCGGCGCCCGTCGCCTTCATCGCCGGCGTGGCGCAGGCGGCGCAGCGCGGCATCCTGGTCAAGGGCGGTGGCCCGCTCGAGGCGCTGGCCCGCGCCCACACCGTGCTGCTCGACAAGACCGGGACGCTCACGGTCGGCGGTGCGCGCCTTCTCTCCATCGAGGTCGCGCCGGACCAGAGCGCCGACGAGGTGCTGATGCTCGGCGCCTCGCTCGAGCAGGCCTCGCACCATGTGCTCGCCGGCGCCATCGTGCAGGCGGCGGCAGAGCGCGGCCTGGCGCTGAAGATGCCGGAGGACGTCCGCGAATCGATGGGCTCGGGGCTGAGCGGCGTCGTCGCCGGGCGGCGCGTGAGCGCTGGCTCCCGCGACATGATCCTGGCGCGCCGGCACGCCGGCGAATGGGTCGTGCGGGCGATGCGGCGCGCCTCGTGGCGATCAGCGCTCGTCGTGTTCGTCGCCGTGGAGGGGCGGCCGATCGGCGCGCTGCTGCTCGCCGACGACCTGCGCTCCGACACGCCGCACGCGATCCGCATGCTGCGCGATGCCGGCGTCGCCCGCATCGTCATGGTCACCGGCGACCGCGCCGCCGCCGCCCAGGCGATCGGCGCCGCCCTCGACCTCGATGCGGTGCTGGCCGACCGTGTTCCCGCCGACAAGGTCGACGCCGTCCGCGCCGAGCAGCGGCTGCATCCGACCATCATGGTCGGCGACGGCATCAACGACGCCCCGGCGCTGGCGTCCGCCGACGTCGGCATCGCGCTCGGTGCGCGCGGCGCCAGCGCCTCGTCAGAGGCAGCCGACGTGGTGATCCTCGCCGACCGCCTCGATCGCGTCGGCGATGCCATCGTGATCGCGCAGCGTGCCCGCCGCATCGCGGTCGAGAGCATCGTCGCCGGCATGGGGCTGTCGGCGCTGGCGATGCTGGCGGCCACCGTCGGCTGGCTGGCGCCGGTGCCCGCGGCCATCGTCCAGGAGGTGATCGACGTCGCCGTGATCCTCAACGCCCTGCGCGCCCTGAACCCGGCCCGCGGCCGCGTCCAGCGCCTGATCCCGGCGGCGATCGGACGAAAGATGCACCACGACCACGTGGCGCTGATCCGCAACCTCGACCGCCTGCGCTCGATCGCCGATGCGCTCGACGATGCGACGCCCGAGCGCGCGTCGGCGCTGATCATGGAGGCGAACGCCGTCATCCAGGACCATGTGGTCGAGCACGAGCGCGCCGACGAGGGCAGCGTCTATCCGCGCCTCGCCAAGGTGCTCATGGACGGTCACGGCCTGTCCGCGATGAGCCGGGCGCATCGCGAGATCCTGCACCTCGCGCGCCTGCTCGCCCGCGTGGTCGAGGACGTGACATCGGAGCAGATCGACCACTACCTGCTGCGCGACGCCCAGCGGGTGATCGAGGCGATCGAGGCCCTGGTGCGCATCCACACGGCGCAGGAGGAGGATATCTACGACGCCGTGGTGGCGCGGTAGCGGAAGCTATTTCCGAGGCTTCTTCATCGCCTCGGCGGCCGCCGCGATCACGCCGCGGCCCATCGGGTGCTTGGCGGCGAGATCCTCCCGCGACCTCCAGCTCGCCCAGCTGTCATGCATTGGCTTGGCCGGGCCGGCGGGCGGAACATCCGCCGGCTCGCCGCCGTGACCCATCGTCTGCTGCGCAGTCTTGTCCCCGGAACCCTGACGCGACGACTTCATCGCTCATTCCCCTTTCCATTCCCATTTCCACAGGCCGCTCCCGGACGCACGGCCATGACCGGCTCCCTGACCTGCCTCTCCGGTTTCTCGAATCGCGGATTCCTGTCCCCGGATCGGACTTTCAGCTATCGGCCCGTGCGGGGCTTCTCGTCAATACGATTTTTTTATGACCCCGCGCTGTCCACAAATCGGCGGCGTGTTTCCTGCATTCGCGAAGGTTGTCACTTGGGAACGTTGTCACTTGGGAAGGTTGTCACTCGGCAACGAGGCCTGCAAGATACTCGGCGTCATTCCCGCGAAAGCGGGAACCCAGTAATCCCAGCGTGCGGTGATGACTGGATCCCCGCTCTGGTGCGAGGAGTGGCCGATGGCCGGCGATCCAACGAGGCTCGACCGACGCGATCTGTTCGTCGCCGCCGGCCGCGCCGCGGCGCTGACAGCCGCCGGCGTGCTGCGCGCGAGTCCGCTCGTGGCGGCGCCCGCCGCCATCCTGTCGCCCGCCCGGGCGCAGCGCCGGATCGGGGATCCGCTAGTGCCGCCGGCGGAGATCGCCAGCCGCAACGGCGTTCTCGACGCCACCCTCACTGCGGCGCCGGGCACCGTGCGGCTAGGCGACGTCAGCTTCCCGGGATATCTCTACAACGGCTCCTACCTGCCGCCCGTGCTCCGCGCCCGCAAGGGCGACATTTTGCGCATCGCCTTCCGCAACGAATTGCCCGACGACCCGAGCAATCTGCATTTCCATGGCATGAGCGTCTCGCCCAAGGGCAACGGCGACAACGTCTTCGTCCATGTCCACCCCGGTCAGGAGTTCGCCTACGAGGTGAGCATCCCGGCAGGCGGCCGCCAGTCTCCCGGCCTTTTCTGGTACCATCCGCACGCCCACGGGGTGGTCACCAAGCAGATG
>JBEKZK010000914.1:0-2617 GCA_049509935.1 Xanthobacteraceae bacterium
GGCGGCATCGCAGGATCGCCTGCCGGCCAGGCGGTCGACGAGCTCGCGGCAGATCTCCCGTGTTCTCGGCTCGTGCCGCCCGATGGCGTCCGGCGTGAACATCGGCAGCAGCACGTTCTTGGCGCCGCGGTGCTTGGGCGGATCGGTGGTGATCGGCGGCGCGCCGCCGCGCGCCGGCGGCACCGTCTCACGCACCACCACCCGGTGCGACGAGAAGTGCTCGGTGTCGTAGGCGACCGCCCGGACATCCTGGTAGCGGGTCGGCAGGTAGACCCCGAGGAAGCGCTCGGTGTGCGCGATCGGGCACTGCTGCCGCAGCTCGTCCCAGATGGGAAACGGATTTTCGATCCAGCGCGGGTCGAGGTGATCGAAGTCGGTGCCCCAATCGGTGACCGGCGGACGGCTGCTCATTCGCATCCTCGCTTCCGTGGCGTAGGGCGGCGGCGGGCGGTGCCTCGTCGGCTCCGCGATCGGTTTGCCGGGCTCGGATTCTGCGGCAGGTCCAAGCCCCGTGGCAAGACCCCATGCGGGCCGCGAAAAATTCCCGGGCGTGGGATGCCGGCCGTGATAGTTTGGTAGCCCGGATGGAGCCATCAGGGCGTTCTACGCCCGTCTGTGACGGGCTAATGGCGAAATCCGGGGCGGGCGTGCCACACCGCGAGGCCGGTCCCGCATTGCGCTGCGCTCCATGCGGGCTACAGGACCCATTTTCTCGCTGCAAAACTCATTCAGGGAGAAGCGCGATGACCCCGTCGCTGAGCACCGCCGAAGCGCGGACCGATGACCGCTCGCTGGCGTCCACCATGGTCGACGTCGCCGCGATGCCGTGGACCCCGACCAAATTTCCCGGCATCGACATCAAGGTCCTGCTCGAGGACAAGAGCACCGGGCTGCTCACCGCGCTGTTTCGCTGGGCGCCCGGCGCGGTGCTGCCCGATCACGAGCACACGCGGATCGAGCAGACCTTCGTGCTCGAGGGCAGCCTTGCCGACGACGAGGGCGTGGTGACGGCCGGCAACTACGTGTCGCGCCCGGCCGGCAGCCGCCACGTCGCGAGGTCGCCGGATGGCGCGCTCATCCTGGCGTTCTTCCTGCAGCCGAACGTGTTCTTCGGCCCCAATGGCGAGCGCGAGGTGTTCGGCGCATCGACGCGCTGATCGGTCCTCAGCCCTCGAGCCCCAGCATCGCCCGGGTCTGCCGCAGGGACTCCTGGTGCGGCGTGAACATCCGGCCGCGGATCAGGCCGCCGTCGACGACCACGTCCTCGCCGGTGATGAAGGTGGAGCGGTCGGAGGCGAGCCAGCAGACGCACTGCGCGATGTCGTCGGGAACGCCGGCGCGCGGGATCGGCTGCGCGCCCGCGAACGGCGCCTTCATCTTCTCGGCGAGGGCGTCGGCCTTGCCGGCATCCGTCATGCCGAGCGCCTTCGCCAGGATGCCGGTCGCAATGGCGCCGGGCGAAACCGAGTTGACGCGGACGCCGTGCTCGCCGAGCTCCATGGCGACGCAGCGGGTGAGGTGCACCACCGCGGCCTTGGCGGCGCCGTAGACCATCGACGACGAGTAGCCGGCCTGATGGGCGGCGACCGAGCCGTTGTTGACGATCGAGCCGGCGTGCTGGCGCTTCATGATCGGCGCGGCGTGCTTCATTCCGAGCATCACCGAGCGCACCAGCAGCGCCATCCCGGCGTCGAAACCCTCGACCGTCACGTCGGCGATGCTGCCGGTCGGCGCCGGACCGCCCGCATTGTTGAACAGGGCATCGAGGCGGCCGTGCTTGTCGAGCGTGAAGCCGATGACGCGCTGCCAGTCGTCCTCGCGGGTCGCGTCGGCCGGCACGAAGCTCGCCGCGGCACCGAGCCTCCTGGCGATGGCCTCTCCCTCCGGCTTGCGCCGGCCGGTGAAGACCACCTTGGCGCCTTCCTCGACGAAGAGCTCGACCGAGCGCTCCCCGATACCGCTGGTCCCGCCGGTCACGATTGCGGTCTTGCCGTCGAGCATCCCCATGAAAAGCTCCTCCCGTGTGGTTCCCACCCTGTGTAGGATGGGTTGAGCGCTTGCGATACCCATCGATGGGTTTCGTTGCGACATCGGACGAGTGCCCGATGTCGCCACTCTACCCATCCTGCTGGTTTCACGGAATCGTTCATCATTGCCGCCCTGCGTGCTCCGGTGCTATCACGGCGCGCACACATGAGGTTCGGGATGGGACGATCGGCTCTATGGGGCTTCATCGCGGCCGCCGTGGTCGTGCCGTCTGCGGCGTTGGCGCAGGAGGTCGGGCAGCCTGGTCTCGGCGCGATGGTCGCCACGCAGGTGTGCGCCGAATGTCATGCGGTGGCCAAGCGCGCACTCGCCTCGCCCAACCCGAGCGCGCCGGCCTTTGCAACGCTGGCGTCGACGCCCGGCATCACCAGCGCCGCATTGTTCGCGGCGCTGCAGACGTCGCATCGCACCATGCCGAACCTGATATTCAAAGGCGACGAGATGGCCAACGTCGTGGCCTACATCCTGAGCCTCAAGACAGGATCCTGAGCGCGCCGCCTGTAGGATGGGTAGAGCGGCGAACTCGGGAACTTGTCCTATTTCGCCGCGAAACCCATCGATGGGTTTGGCA
>JBEKZK010000915.1:0-2614 GCA_049509935.1 Xanthobacteraceae bacterium
TCTTCGTCATTACGTTGCCGTAATCTCGCGCGGCGCGCCGCAATCGCGGGACGTCATACAACGCAGCGCGTTCGGTCACGCGGGCGAGCACCTCCTTCTTGCTTTCGGCGAGGCGATCCAGATTATTCACGAGATCGACCAGCAGGAATTCCGCACTCAGCGCTTTCGGAAAGGACGGCCTCACCCGAAATTCAAACCTGCGGCCGCCGAGCGAGAAGGTGCCATGTCGCTTGTGATTGTAAACGACAGTCTTGTCGTAAAGCTGCGTGGTGCCGACACCAAGTCTGTTGTACGCGTTGGGCGAGGCCACCAGAAACCGGTGATCCTTCAAGAAGGTCTCGATCAGCTTCTCGTCGTCCGCCGGAGCTTTCCCGAAATCGGTCTCCTTCGGGTACACGTAGAGTCCAGGCGCCAGCTTCGTGAGCGTTCCGTCTTCTTGCAATTGCCTCAGATGCCGGTCAACGGCCTTCGACCACTGGGCCAAATCCGCACGCCGATACACCTGTCCGGGCCGCAAGTGGCTCTTGAATTCTTCGAGCTTCGTCATGTGGCCAATGTAGGGGAGAGGCCCCAAAAATGCAAGTATTTTCATTGAAAATTCATGCAGTAATCAAGCTGTGACTCCGCTGGTGCATTGGTTGATAATCATAATTATCGATCAGAAAGCGTTGATACCGCCAGCGGGGCGCTGCCGGGCTTCGATCGCTCGGATTGCTTCTCCGACGGGATCGCGGAGAGGCTCGGCAGATCGAGAACCGTACGGATCGCCGTGGCGAGCTTTTCCGTCGCATCCTCGCCGTCCCGCGCTGCTTCCCTGTGGCGCCAGGCCACGACCCCGTCCGGCCGCACCAGCAGCGCCCCGGCTTCATCGATCTCGCGGACACGCTGCCACTCGAAATAGAGGTCCTGCGCTTCCGCCGAGCCGGTCACGAGGATCCGCAGGAAGGGAAGATCGAGGCGGCTCACCGCGTCCCTCCAGGCGGTGCCGGCGAGACCGGTCACGACGGTGAAGAGACCTTTTCCGGTCACGTCCAAGGTCGACATGCGCGTGCCGTCGGGTCCCACCAGCCATGCGTGCGCGATCTTGGCCCCCGGTCGCGTCGTCGGCTGATGGTAGAGATCGCGGTCGCGCAGCCATTTTTCCGGCTCGGCCCGCGGGTCCTCGATCACGGCCGAGGATTCGTAGCGCTGGTTCATCTCGACGCCCTGCGCGTTGAACTCGGTCTGCTTCAGGTCGAGAGCCGCCTGGGCGGCGCGACGGGCGGCAACCCCGTCCGGCCCCGGATCGCAGAAGCGCGCAAGCCCTGCCGCCACCGGATTCTCCGCACCCTGGACCCGGAAGCAGGCGTTCAGCGGAGCGTAGTCGAGCCGCGACTGGCTGGCGCGCCGCACGACCTGCCTGCCGACGGGTGCCCTCTCGAGCGAGTAGCTCTCCAGAAGCTTCGGGCCGGCCCAGCCCTTGATGACATAGGCAAGCTTCCAAGCGAGATTGTGGGCGTCCTGCACGCAGGTATTGTTGCCCAGACCGCTCGACGGCGGATGTCGGTGCACGGCATCGCCGCCGCAGAGCACGCGGCCCCTGGAATACCGGGTCGCGTACGCCTGGTTGACGTACCAGATCGACGTTCTCAGGATTTCGAGGTCGATCGCCGGATCTCCGACCAGCACCTTGATCTTTTCGCGTATGGGGTTTTCGGAGAGATCGGGCTCCCCCTTGGTGATGTCGAAACCCCATCCGGCGATCCATTGGGTCCACGGCCGTACGGCGCGGAGAAGCCCCATTCCGATCTCGCCGAAGCTCGCGTCCGGCGTAACGATCCAGTTGAGGATGCTGGGGCGATGTCTGCTGTACCTGGAGAGGTCGGCGTTGAAGATGGTGTAGACGGTCCCGGCGCGCGCCATATGTCCTTCGATGGGCAGGTCGAGATGCTCCACCACCGATGATCGCGCGCCGTCGGCGCCGACCATGTACCGCGCCCGGACGGTGTACTCCCGCTCCTCCAACCGGTCGCGCAGCGTCGCGGTGACGCCGTCGGAGTCCTGCTCGTGGCCGATATATTCGGTGTTGAAGGCGAAGGTGGCGCCCTTGGCGGCCGCCTTCTGGAACAGGATGGGCTCGAGCAGCGGCTGAATGATGTCGACCATGCCGCACGGGCTTGCTCGCAGGTAGTCCCCTCGGCGATCGTCTCCGGTTCCCCACGTGCGCATGCGGATGAGCTCGGGGCCGGCGAGACTGGTGGTGAAGGTCGTGTCGCCCATCAGCTCCCACGGGCTCGCGGTACGGGCAATATCGTCGGCGACCCCGAGATCGCGGAACACCTCGTTGGCGCGCTGGTTGGTGATGTGCGCGCGCGGGCTGTCGGCCATCCAGTTGCCGCGCGACACGATGTGACAGCGCACGCCGCAATTGGCGAGCGCAAGGGCGGTCGTCGAGCCGGTCGGACCGGCCCCGATGATGAGCACATCCGTTTCGTATCCCATGTCATGGACCGGGACGCGCTGTAGCGGCCATCATCGCCATGCCGGCGATCCAGCCGGGGATCGCTTCGTAGAACTCCTGCTCCATGGTGAAGTGGCCGCCCATCGAGAACGCGCCGAAGGCGGCGACCCACGC
>JBEKZK010000916.1:0-2611 GCA_049509935.1 Xanthobacteraceae bacterium
CCCGGGAATGCCTGGAGATCGCCCGCCGGGGTCTCGCGCGGCGCGACCGCGTCGACCACAACGGCTGCGACGAGACGCGGTTTCTCGATCCGATCGACGATTTCGCCGAGCGCGGCGTCACCCCCGCCGAGGAGCTGCTGGAGAAGTTCCACGGCCCATGGGGCGGCTCGGTCGAGCCGGTGTTCGGCGAATACGCCTATTGAGCGCTCCCCTCACTCCGCCGCCTCGCGTGCCTCCGACAGGTTGTCGAGCGACGAGATGATGTGCTCGGCCAGCGCCTCGGCAAGCGGAGCGCTTTCGTGCCGGTTGCGCAGAAGCCCGATGCGCACGAAGGGCAGCTCGGGAAACCCCTCCGCCGCGCCGAGCGCGCGCATCCCCGGCCGCAACCCGGACTCGGGGAACACCGACACGGCGAGGCCGGCGAGGACCGCGGCTGCGACAGCGCCGGCATTCCAGCTCGAATAGAGCACCCGATAAGGCCGCTGCTGCTGCTCGAGGCCTTCGATGGCGTGCTGGCGCCAGGTGCAGCTCGGCCGGCCGAGCGCGAGAGGAAGCGGCTCGGCGCGGTGCGTCGCGTGCCGGCTCGATGTGACCCACAGCAGGTGCTCGCGACGAAAGGTCTCGGCCGGGCGGTTGCCGTCGCAGTTGGTGATGATCGCCAGATCGAGGTCGTTGGCGGCGATCCGCTCGACCAGCTGAGCGGTGGGCTCGCACATCACCGAGAGCTCGACGGCCGGATAGGCCAGCGAGAAGCGCGCCATGATCTCCGGCAGGTAGCGGTCGGCGTAATCGTCCGGCACGCCGAGCCTGACCCGTCCGCTGAGAGCGCCATCGGAGAACGCCGCGAGCGCCTCGACGTTGAGCTTGATGATGCGCCGCGCGTAGTCCAGCAACCGCTCGCCGTCCTCGGTGAGCTTCGAGGCGCGGCCGTCGCGGGCGAAGATCGGGCGCTCGAGCCGCTCCTCCAGCCGTTTCATCTGCATCGATACCGCCGACTGGGTCTTGTGCACCACATCGGCGGCGCGCGTGAAGCTGCCGGTCTCCGCAATGGCGATGAAGGTGCGGAGCTGGTCGACGTCGAGCAATGCGGTCATGGCGATGCTCCCAACGGAGGCGTACATATCATCTTCGTTGATCAATGAAGTTAAAAACATTCGTTTCACTAATCAATAGGCATGCGGCATCATCCGCACACTCGAGCAGGTCAGGTGACATGACGGGCGGTCCCGCGGCGGCGGGAGCCGATCGCGCCGTTGCGCCCTGCCAATGCCCGGCATTGCAACGAATGGGAGAGTGCCATGACGTGGAGCATCGAGACCCTGCGGACTTCGGCCAGACCGATGCGGACGATCGTCGCCGGCGCGGGGCTGGCGTTCGCCGGCATCAAGCGCCTGGCCTCGGCGATCCGGCACCGCCGTGACGTCGAGGCGCTCGCTGGATTCGACGACCGCATGCTGGCCGATATCGGCCTGACCCGGACCGATCTCCACTACGCGCTGTCCGAGCCGTTCTGGCGCGATCCTGGGCGCGTGCTGGTGCTCCGCGCCGGCGAGCGCCGCGCCGCACCGCGCAGTCGCGGCGGCCAACACAAGGCCCGCGCCGTGCCGGCGCCGTCGATCGTGCCGGAGAACGCGACAGCGCAGCCCGCACGCTGCTGACGGATGACGCGAAAACCTGCCTGTAGGATGGGTAAAGTGGCGAAATCGGGCACTTGTCCGATTTCGCCGCGAAACCCATCGATGGGTTTCGCAAGAGCTCAAGCCATCCTACGCGCCGAATGATTCGAACTTCGGAATCGGTGCGCTCGCGGCCGATCGCCCCGTCGGCCGCCCCCGGTCCGGACGCTCTGTCCCCTCGGAAGTCCGGACCCGCGCGCCCGCCGGCTCAGCCGGCGGGCGCCGTTGCCGCATCGGGAGCGCTTGCCGTGTCGAGCGTCGCGATCGCCTGCGGGTCGAGGCTGATCCGCGCGGCGCCGAGCAACTCGTCGAGCTGGGCGAGGCTGGTCGCGCTGGCGATCGGCGCCGTCACGCTCGGGCGTGCCATCAGCCAGGCCAGCGCCACCTGTGCGGGCGTCGCCGCAAACCGCGCCGACACCGCGTCGAGGGCCTTCAAGATGCGAAAGCCGCGATCGGTGAGGTATTTCTTCATGCCGCCACCGCGGACGCTCTTGCCGAGATCGCCGTCGGACCGGTACTTGCCGGTGAGGAATCCGCTCGCCAGCGAATAGTAGGTGATGACGCCGACGTTCTGCTGGAGGCAGATCGCCTCGGGGCCAGCCTCGAAGTCGGCCCGATCGTGCAGATTGTAGTTGGGCTGCAGGGTCTGATAGCGGGGAAAGCCGTGCTGCCGGCTGGCGGCGAGCGAATCGCCGAGCCGCTTGGCGTCGAAGTTGGACGCGCCGATGACGCGGACCTTGCCCTGCTCGACCAGTTGGCGGTAGGCCTCGAGCGTCTCGTCGATCGGCGTCGCGGTGTCGTCGCGATGCGACTGATAGAGATCGATGTAGTCGGTCTGCAGCCGCTTCAGCGAGTCCTCCGCGGCACGCAGGATGTAGGCCTTCGCCAGCCCCTTCTTGTCGGCCGCCATCTCCATCCCGACCTTGGTGGCGAGC
>JBEKZK010000917.1:0-2609 GCA_049509935.1 Xanthobacteraceae bacterium
GAGCGATGTCGACGCATGCGGCGCTGGTCCTTTTCGCCGATCACGGCTTGGTATTTGGTTCGCGCCATTCGGCACATTGTTCAGATTCCGGCGCGGCGATTTCGTGATGACGGCGCGGCACTTTCGTGAAGATCGTGAATCGCCCGAACCGCCCGGCATACAGATCGCGTTTGGACATGTGGCGCAGCCGGACGCACCGAGCTCGTCTCGCCACATAATGTGGCCAAGTTCATGCCGACCCTGGCCCGAACGGCATTCTTCGCGGCAGGGGTGGACACACGGATGAGCCGCTGCGGAGCCTTCGACGCCCATGCTTGACGTCCCCCAGCATTTGCGGAGCTGGTCCACTCATGACCGGCCGTGAAGCCGCCAGGACCGACGTTGCGGCGGACACCCGGCTCCGCCTGGAGGACGGCTGGGTGGTGCTGCCGGCTTCGCTCAGGTCGCCCGACGGCGCCCCGCGATTTCACCTGACCTTCCCGCGCGCGCTCTCCACCGACGCGGGGGCCAGATATCTGGTGACGAAGGAGCTCGGCCACGGCTACGAATTGCCGACCCGCAATCTCGTGGAGAGGGCCTTGCGACCCGGCGATCTGTTCGTCGACGTGGGCGCCCATTGGGGGTTCTTCGCCCTGCAGGCGGCGACCCATCCGGCCGGCGACGTGACGGTCGTCGCATTCGAGCCCGATCCCGTCAACGCGGCCATCCTGTCGAGAAACATCTCACGCCACGGACTGACCGGGCGCATTTCGGCGATCGGGGCGGCCTGCGGCGACGCCTTCGATGTCGCGCCGCTGGTCAGCAACTCGACGATGATGCACAGCATCCGCGGCGTCGGCCTGAAGCCACCCTACGCCAGGGGCCCGGCGAGATGGGTTCCGGTCGTCACCCTCGACGGCGCCCTGGCGCGGATCCCGCAGGCCGCGGGCGCGAGGATCATCATCAAGGTCGACGCCGAAGGCTTTGAGCCACAGGTCATGGCCGGGGCCGCGGCGGTCCTGCGCAGCGGCCGAGTCGTAATGGTCATCTGGGAGTGCGGCGACGCCTTTGCGGGAGGCCCCGAGCGGGCCGCCATGCGACACATGGTCGGGACCCTGAGCGCCCTCGGCTTTCGCCATCTGCGCCCGCCGTCGCAGGACTCCGACGGTCCCCTCGCCCCGTTCGATCCCGACGGCGCGTACACGGGAAACGTGTTTTCCCATCGTGCCGAATTCGACCTGCCGGACCATGCCGAGCCTCAGCGAGCTTGACCGACGGCTTCCGTGCAATGATCGTGCTCATCGCCGACATGCGCAAGTGATGCGGTCCGCCATCAAGTTTAGAGCAATTCCAGTTTAGAGAATGTATAATATAGAAATTGCTTTGTTGTTCGGTCGGGCTGCCGACGGTAGAGAAACATTGTCGAAAACATCAATATAGCAGGATTTCAACGTGGGTTTGTGGGACCGGTCTCGGGTCATGTCGCGCGGCCGGTGCCGCAATGGTTCGCGGCGGGGAGCGGCCAAACCAACCGCTGTGCGAAGCGCCGCCGCGGTGCTCGCCCCGGGAATTGCGGCCGGACTCATCTGTCTCGCCGCCGCGGGCGATGCCGCGGGGCAGGACGACACGACAAAGGACGCGGCGACGCTGCCCGAAATCAAGGTCACCACCGAAAAGCAGACACCACGTCGCGCCGCCGCAAAACGCAGCCCCGCCCCGGCAACCGAGGCGGCGCCGGCGACGACGGCGACCGGGCCTGCAACCGGAGCCGGGACCGCGCCGGGGGCGCCCACCGCCGCGCAGGCCGCGTTGGACGGCAAGATGCAGGTAATGGATCAGGCGCGCGAGAATTTGCTGCCCAAGGTCGGGGCCAGCTCCTACACGATATCGCGCGAGGCGATCGAGACCTTGCCGCAAGGCGACAACACGCCGATCGACAAGGTGATCCTCCAGGCGCCGGGCGTCTCCTACGATTCGGCGGTCTCCAATCCGAGCTTCCACGTCCGCAACGAATACGCCAACGTCCAGACCCGGATCAACGGCATCATGCTGCCCGAGGGGGTCTCGGGTCTCGGGGCCGTGCTCGCCACCAATTTCATCGGCAGCCTGTCGCTGCTGACCGGCACGTTGCCGGCCCAGTACGGGCTGCGCACCGCCGGCGTCCTCGACATCACCAGCCGGAGCTTTTCGGTGCCCGGCGGCAGCGTCAGCGTGTACGGCGGCAGCCGCGAGACGATCACGCCGAGCTTCGATTACGGCGGCAGCGTCGGCAGTACCCAGTATTTCGTCACCGGCCGCGGCAACTGGAACAGCCTCGGGCTGGAAAATACGACATCCGGCATCAACGCCATCCACGACCGGACCGAGCAAGGGAAGTTCTTCGGCTATGCGTCGACCCTGCTCGACGAGTCGACCCGGTTCAGCGTGATGTCCGGCGTCTCCTACAGCAACTTCCAGATCCCCAACGTTCCGAACCAGGTGCCGCTCGGGGACTTCGGGCCCGCCAGCTACGACTCGGCGAGCCTCAACGAAAACGAATACGACCGCTACATCTACAATATCGCGGCGTTGCAGACCAAGGGCGACCGCATCGACACCCAGCTCGCGGTCTTCGCCCGCTACGCCAGCGT
>JBEKZK010000918.1:0-2606 GCA_049509935.1 Xanthobacteraceae bacterium
GAATTTCTCGCGCTGTTTCCTGAGCGGATCGCCGGATGGCTGATGGGCGGCGGACGGGTCGCGCTGGCGGTGGGGAGCGAGGACGACCGGGTGTCCCTGCATCTGCTCGACGACAACCGGCAGACCATTGCGTCGCAGACGTTCGATGACGCCGACGACCTGCCGGCGCGCATCGCCGATTTCCTCATTGCGCACGGGGTCGCGGATGGTGCGCCGATCGGCATCCGGCTGCCGTGCGAGAGCATCTTCAGCCGCCGGCTGATCCTGCCGGTCGAGGCGAAAGCCTCGCTCGATGCGGTCGTCGTGCAGGATCTCCTCGGAAAAACGCCGTTCCGGTTGCCCGCGATCCATCACGATCACGCGGTGATGCCGTCGCATGGTGCGGGGAGGATCGTGGTCTGGCAATGGGTGGCGCGGCGCGATCTGGTCGCCGACGCGGCCGAGCGTCTGGGGCTCGGCATCGAGCGCCTGTCGTTCGTCGACGCCGGCGTCGGCACCGACGATGGCCCGCCGCCGCGCATTGCGCTGCGCCGAGACGCGACGCACGGCGCAGCGTGGACGCGGACCGCCGCGATCGTGCTCGCGTGCGGCATTGTCGTGCTCGGGATTGCGGCCGGCACCGGAAGATATTTGCGGCAGCAGGCGATGATCGACGATCTCGACCTTCAGGTCGCGGTGGCCAAGCCGCGGGCGAAGCAGGTCCGTGCCGCGATCGACCGGCTGGAGCGGAAGCAGGCCGTGCTGCTCCGGCTGCGCTCGCAGAAGGCGGATCGGCCGGGCCTGCTCGACGCCTGGGAGGAGGCGACCAAAATTCTCCCCGCCCATTCGTGGCTGACCGAGTTGCGGCTGTCGGAGACCGCGAATGGCGCGGACCAGCTGATCGCCATGACCGGCTTCTCCGACGCCGCCACCAGCCTGGTGGGCGTCGTCGACCGTTCGCCGCTGTTCGCCGACGCGTCGCTCACCGCGCCGGTCGCGCTCGATCCGGTCGAGCAGCGCGAGCGTTTCGCCCTGCAGGCCCGGCTGAGGACGCGGCCGCCGATCCGCAAGGCGTCACGATGATCGCCCGCTGGTACCAGCAGGCCCGGGTACGCCGTATCATCTTCGTGGCCGGCAACCTCGCGGCCGCCGCCGCGTTCGTCTGCCTCGTGGTGTGGCCGATCCTCGACCTGCTCGCCGAGCGCGACGCAGCGATCGTGGAGCAGCGCGGAGCGCTGGCGCGGCTGCAGGGCGTTATCGCGGAGGAGGCGCGGATCGCGACGATCGCCCGCGAGACCGATGCGCAGGTGCAGGATTTCCTGAGCGGGACGAACGAGGGCGTCATCATCGCCGACTTGCAGACGCGGCTCAAATCGATCGCCGAAGGCTCGGGCGCCCGCCTGCGCTCGGTGCAGGCCCTGCCGCCGGTGAGCCGCGAGCAGACCAGATATGTCGGCTCGCGGCTGGAAATCAGCGGGCCGATCGGCGCGATCCACCGGGCGGTGCATGCGGTGGAGAGCGCCAGGCCCTGGCTGTTCGTCAGCGCCGGATCGATCAAGCCGTCGCCGGCGGCGAGCCACGCGGGAGCGGCAACCGAGCCCGTGATCGACGCCCAGCTCGACATCTTCGGCGCATTGCCGACCGAGGGGCGCGAGCGATGACGCCGCGCCTGCGCCCGTTGACCGCGATCGGCCTCGCCGCGCTGGCCGGCGCCAACGTCTGTCTGCTCGCGGTCGTTGCCGGCGGGGTGCTGGGGAACCACGACAGCCCGATCGGCCCGCTCGACTGGTCGCCACGGCTCGCGACGTCGGGCGACGGCACGCCGCAACCAAAGCCGATCGCCGACTATCCACAAACGCTGGCGCACCCGGTGTTCTTCAAATCGCGCGCGCCGTTCGTCGCGCCTCCGCCGGCGCCGCCGGCGATCGCGAAGCCCGCTGCGGCGCCGGTCAGCCCCGACCCCGGCCTGACCCTCGCCGGCGTCATGATCGGCGAGGGTCACCGCAAGGCCTATCTGGTGAGCAAGGCCGATTCGCGCGGCACCTGGGTCAAGGAGGGCGAGACCGCGTCGGGCTGGATAGTCCAGTCCGTGACCGCCGCCGCGGTCAATCTGCGGCAGCGGGATTTCACCGTTGAGTTGCAGCTCTACCCGCCGCCTTGAGGCTTCCAATATCCGAAGGCAAGCATTCTCAAGGGAAGCCGAGTCGTGTTCAACATCAAGGGAAACGACTACAGGCTGATCGCAGCACTGCAATATCGCGCCAGGGTCTTGTCGATCCGGTTCTTCGGGACCCACGCCGAGTACGACAAGATCGACGCGGAAACCGTATGATGAATGCAACCCTGATCCTGATCGACAGCGACGCAGAGCTCGCTCGCGCCCGCAGGCTGGTCGACCGGCTGTGGAACTCGGTCGATCCGGCCGACATCGCACGGCTGCAGGCACAAGCGCGCCTGATCGCCGACTATGAGCAAGCGAGATGGCCTCGGCGGCCTCCGAGCATAGCCGATCTTATCCGGCACCTCATGGATCAGCATGGCCTCTCGCGAGCAGACCTGGTCCCGATCCTCGGCACGCCCAGTCGCGTCAGCGAGATCCTGCGCGGCAAGAAGGGATTGAGCATGGC
>JBEKZK010000919.1:0-2605 GCA_049509935.1 Xanthobacteraceae bacterium
CGGACATCGACGCCCATGTCGAATTCTGCCGCGTCGCCGAGCAATGTGGCGTCGAGTACCTGCTGACCGCCTGCGGCTTTCATCGCCCCGACGCCCTGGTGCTGGCCGCGGCGCTCGGAATGGTCACCGCCAAGATCAAGTTCCTGGTGGCGGTGCGCAGCGGCCTGTTCAATCCGACCCTGTTCGCCCAACAGGTCAATACCATCTCGGTGCTCACCGGCGGACGGATCGGGCTCAATCTGGTCAACGGGCACAGCGACCAGGAGCAGCGCTATTACGGCGATTTCCTCGGGCACGATCAGCGCTACGCGCGCAGCGACGAGTTTCTCGACGTCTGCCGCGCGCTGTGGGCGGGGCGCGGCCCGCTGACCCATCACGGACGGTATTTCCGCGTCGAGAACGCCGTCCTCAACACGCCGTTCCTGGCCCCCGGGCGCAGCGCGCCGGAGCTCTATGTCGGCGGCGCGTCGCCGCAGGCCGTGCAGCAGGCCTGCCGCTACGACGCCTGCCTGCTGACGACACCCGCCCCGCCCGAGGAGCTCGCGGCGCGGCTCGCGCCGATCCGGGCGCGGGGCGGACGCGCGGGGCTGATCGTCGGCCTGATCGCGCGGCCGACCCGCGCGGCGGCGATCGCGGCGGCCGAGCAGCTGCTGGCGCGCGCCGGCGGCGCGGCCCGCGTCGTCCATCGATCGTTTCGCGCCCAATCGCAATCGGCGGCGTTCGCCGCCGCATTCGACCAGTCGCTCGCGCGCGAATGGCTCACCCCGACGCTGTGGACCGGTGCCGTTCCCGTCATGGGGCCGTCGGCGACCGCCCTGGTCGGCTGCTATGACGACATCGCCGCCGCGCTGCTGGCCTACCGCCAGGCGGGCATCGGCGAATTCCTGTTCCTCGGGTGGCCCGATCTCGACGAGATGATGCGGTTCGCCGACGATGTGTCGCCGCGGGTCCGTGAGCAGGAGGCCGCGCTGTGCTGACGTTTTACTGGCGGTTGCTGCAGGGCGGCGAGCAGGCCGGCTCCTCGCGCGCCGCGGCGGCGCTACGGCCGGAGACGCCGCGGCCGGATCGCGGGCCGCAATCGGCGTTCTGCCGCCTCGCCGAGGATCTCGGCATCGCCGGCGTCCTGGTCGACATCGGCGCCGCCAAGCCCGACCCGATCGTGCTGTCGGCGGCACTCGGGCTCGCCACCAGCCGCCTCGAGTTCATGGTCGCCTGCCGCTCCGGCCTGCAGTCGCCCGCCCTGCTGGTCCAGCAGATCAATACGCTCTCGGCCCTGCTCGATGGCCGCGTCAGCCTGAACGTCGTCGCCGGAACGTCGCCGGCCGAGCAGCGCGGTTACGGCGATTTCCTCGACCACGATCAGCGCTATGCGCGAACCGCCGAGTTCCTGGCGATCTGCAAGGCGCTGTGGCGGCAGGACGGACCGGTCGACGTCACCGGCCGCTACTACACGGTCGCCGGCGGCCGGCTGGGATCGCGTTTCATCGCGCCGGCCCGGCACCGTCCGGAGCTGATGATCGGCGGCGGCTCGCCGGCCGCCCGCGATCTCGCGGTGAGCCACGGCGACTGCTGGATGCGTCTGCCGGACACCCCGGCCGCCGTGGCGGCAGCCTCCCGCCCGGTTCTCGCCGCCGGCAAGGCGGTGGGCCTGCGCCTGTCGCTGATCGGCGCGGCGACGCGGCGCGACGCCCTGGACATCGCCAGCGCGTTGCGCGACGACGTCGACCGCACGGTGCCGGAGCGAAGCCTCGAGGGCAGCTTCATCGCGCGCAGCGATTCGATCTCCTTCAAGGCGATGCACGACATCGCGGCGAGCACCGAGTGGCTCACCCCGGCGCTGTGGACCGGGCTGGTGCGGTCCCACGGCGCGCCCGCGGTGGCGCTGGTGGGCGACGCCGACGAGATCGCCGGCGCCCTGATCGATTTCCAGCAGGCGGGGGTGAGCCGGTTCATCCTGTCGGGCTGGCCCAAGGCCGAGTCGATGCAGTTTTTTGGTCAGCACGTGCTGCCGCGGGTGCGCCGGTTGGAGCAGCGGGCGGCGGCGGAATGAGGCGACGCATTTCTCACGGTGCCGCAGCGGCGACCCATCAAACCCGTCTACGTTCGCCGGCTGGTCCGGTTCATCGACCAGGTCATCGAGGCACGGCATGGCAACACTTGAATATCCGGTGATCATCGAGCCCCTGCCTGCGGCCGAAGGCGGCGGCTTCGTCGCCCTGGTGCCCGACCTTCCCGGCTGCATGTCGGACGGCGAGACTCCCGCGATGGCGCTCGCGTCCGTCCTCGATGCAGTCGCTGCCTGGATCGATGAGGCTCGGGCGGTCGGTCGTGCCATCCCACCGCCGTCACGGCATCTTTCTGCTGCCGAATGAACGAGCATGCCTCGCGGCGGTCCGCCGGAATGAGCCGGCGCACGCTGTTCGCGTCGCGGCCGAGCGCCCCCAAGCGGTTGCCCTTGACACGTATAAATTGTAGTTGTAATTATTTACACAAGCCACCCCGGCGCGAGCCGGTTTCGGCTTGTCCCGCGCCGTCGGCGCCAACGAATCGGAGAAGCGTCATGAGAGCCAAGCTGTTCCTGACCGTGATCGGCGGCGCGCTGGTG
>JBEKZK010000092.1:0-10537 GCA_049509935.1 Xanthobacteraceae bacterium
GACTCCCACTTCCGGGCGACCCGCGGATCGTTGAATTCCGCGTCCACGCCGATCGTGCGGTCCTTCGGGAACGGCTCGGCGATCCGCGGATGCATGGCGGCGTCGGCGACGTAGAAGCTGGTGTCGGTCATGCCGAGCGGATCGAGGATGCGCTCCTTCTCGAACCGGTACAGCGACTGGCCCGACACGACCTCGATCACCCGTCCGAGAATGTCCGTCGAGTGGCTGTAGTCCCACGTCGTCCCCGGCTGATAGGCGAGCGGCATCCGGGCGATCCGTTCGGCGAACTCCGCGTTGTCGAAGTCGCCGAGCATGACATGCGCGTCCACATAGGCCTTCTTCGCCAGCCCCTCGCCGAAGAAGCCGTAGGTGATTCCGGAGGTGTGGCGCAGCAGGTCCTCGATGGCGATCGGCCGGCGCGGCGCGACCGGCTCGAGCGTCGGCTTGCCAACCTCTCCCCCGGTCTCGACCCCGACCTTCACGCCGGCGAATTGCGGGATGTACTTGGAGAGCGGCTCTTCCAGCGCGAGGCGGCCTTCCTCGACCAGCATCATCGCCGCCACGCTGGTGATCGGCTTCGACATGGAATAGATGCGAAAGATCGAGTCCGCCGTCATCTTAGCCTTGGTGGTCGGATCGCGCTCGCCCCAGGCCTGCTGAAAGACGACCTGCCCGTGCCGCACGATCGTGAGCACGGCGCCGGGGATCACTCCCTTGGCGATGTCGGCCTCGACGTAGCGGCCGATGTTGTCCAGGCGTTCCTGCGAGAAGCCGCCGATGTCGGTGCCCGGGCTCTCGGGGAATGCAGGCGCGGCGCAGACCGCGATCGACCCCGCGATCACGAGGCGTGCCAGAATGCCGGCTTTGTTCATGATGCTCCTCCCGTAACGGCGAACAGCTTTTGGCCGTCGTGGCCCGACATCACCAGATCGACGATTTCGCCGGGCGCGAGCGGCGACGCGGTGCGAACCTCGAAGAACTGCTCGGTGCGGCCGCTCTGCGGCGATTCCATCAGCACCCGGCGCGCGGCGCCGACGGTGGCGGCGAGGTGGCGGGCGAGCGCCGCGGCGCCCTTCTGGCGCAGACGCCGGGCCCGCTCCTTGGCTACCGCGCGCGCGACCTGCGGCATCCGCGACGCCGGCGTGCCGGGGCGCGGCGAGAACGGAAAGACGTGCAGCTGGGCGAGGCCGCAGTCGTCGACCAGGTCGAGCGAGCGGGCGAACATCTCCTCGGTCTCGGTCGGAAACCCGGCGATGATGTCGGCCCCGAGCGCGATATCGGGCCGCAGCCGGCGGACCGTCTCGCAGAACCGGATGGCGTCGGCGCGCAGATGCCGCCGCTTCATGCGCTTGAGCACGAGATCGTCGCCGGCCTGCAGCGACAGGTGCAGGTGCGGCATCAGCCGCGGCTCCTCGGCGAAGGCGTCGAGGAGATCGCGGTCGGCCTCGATCGAGTCGATCGACGACAGGCGCAGGCGGCCGAGCTCCGGCACGTGGCGAAGAATCTGCTGCACCAGGCGGCCGAGCCGCGGCGCGCCCGGCAGGCTCGACCCCCAGCTGGTGATGTCGACGCCGGTCAGCACCACCTCGCGATAGCCGTTCTCGGCGAGCCGCCGGACCTGGGCGACGACCTCGCCCATCGGCACCGAACGGGAGTTGCCGCGCGCCAGCGGGATGATGCAGAAGGTGCAGCGATGGTCGCAGCCGTTCTGCACCTGCACGAACGCCCGGGTGCGGCCTTCGAACCCCTCGATCAGGTGGGCGGCGGTCTCGCGCACCGCCATGATGTCGTTGACGGCGACCTTTTCGTCGCGCTCGATGCCGAACGTCATGGCCCGATCGAGCTGCGCGCGCGTTGCCGCCCAGGCGGCCTGGTCGAGCTTCTCGGCGTTGCCGAGCACGCGGTCGACCTCCACCATGGCGGCGAAGTCGTGCGGGTCGGTCTGCGCCGCACAGCCGGTCACGACGATCCGGGCGCCGGGCCGCTCGCGGGCGAGGCGGCGGATCGTCTGCCGGGCCTGCCGCACCGCCTCGGCGGTGACCGCGCAGGTGTTGACGATCACGGTGTCGGCGAGCCCGGTGTCGGCGAGCCCGGCGGCGGTCGCCTCGCGCCGCATCACCTCCGACTCGTAGGCATTGAGCCGGCAGCCGAAGCTGACGATGTCGAGCGGCATGGCTCAGGCCGCGCCGGCGGCGGCGAACAGGGCGGGATCGAATCGACCGCGACGCTCGAGCTCGACCGGGCCGGTCATCAGCACGTGGTCATCGTCGCGCCACTCGATGGCGAGGTCGCCGCCCGGCAGCGTCACGCGGACCTTGCGCTCGGTGCGCCCCAGCCGGACCGCCGCGACCGCCGTCGCGCAAGCGGCCGAGCCGCAGGCCCTGGTCAGGCCGGCGCCGCGCTCCCAGGTCCTGACCACCACGTGGTCGCGCGACTGGATTGCGGCCAGCGAGATGTTGGCCCGCTGCGGAAAGATCGGGTGGTTCTCCAGCAGCGGACCGAACTTGCCGAGATCGTAGGCCGCGACATCGTCGACCCAGAAGATGGCGTGCGGGTTGCCGACGTTGACCACCGACGGCGTGTGCAGGATTGGCCTGTCGATCGGGCCGATCTGCAGCTCGATCGCACGGGTATCGGCAAATGCCTCGGCCAGCGGAATTTCGTTCCAGCGCAGCCGCGGAGCACCCATGTCGACCGAGAAGACGTCGTCGCCGAGCTTCCGGCAGATCGACAGCCCCGACACGGTCTCGAAGGTCAGGGCGTCCCTGCCGGTCTCCCGGCTCACCAGGGCTGCGACGCAGCGCATGCCGTTGCCACAGGCCCCGGCCTCCGAGCCGTCGCTGTTGAAGATGCGCACGAGGGCCTCGGTGCCGGGCACCCGCGGCGGATAGAGCACCATCATCTGATCGAAAGCCGCGCCGCCGGGCTCGGTCGCGGCCGCCCGCGCGTCCGCCGCCAGGACGGGGCCGGGCTGCGGGCGCAGATCGACCACGACGATCTCGTTGCCGAGGCCGTTCATCTTGACGAAGGGCCGGTTTGCCAGGGCGCTCATGGGTCTGCGGTCGGAGATAGGCGAAATCGACGCGCTGCGCCAGTCGCAGCGAGCGAATCGACCGCCGCCCGACGGCATGGCATAAGATCGGGATCGAGGTGCTCGATGGCCGACATTCGCACTGAGGAGTGATCCATGTCGTGTGCTCGCAAGCTGGGTTTGGCGGCCGTCGCGGCCGCGCTGTCGTTCGCCGCATGCCTGCCCGTGCTGGCGCAGGGCCAGGCGGCTCCCGCCAGGCCCAACATGGCGCAGGCCGAGGCTCCCAAGACCGATGCGCCGAAGACCGAGGCACCCAAAGCCGCTCCGCCCAAGACCGCCGCCGATCCGTTCGGCGAGGAGCTGACGCTCACCGCCAGGCCCATGGTGTTCCTCAAGGGGACCGCCATGTGGGATTCGGCCTTCGAGACGCTGACGCAGGCGTTCAAGACGGTGAGCGAGGTCATGAGGAAGCAGGGCATCAAGGCCGCGGGACCGGCGATGACCATCTATCTGGCGACCGACGACACCGGGTTCACGTTCGAGGCCGGCTACCCGATCTCCGAGGAGCCGAAGGATCCGCCCAAGGGCGACATCACGGTCGGCATGTCGCCCGACGGCAAGGCGCTCAAGTTCATCCACCGCGGCTCCTACGACGCGATGGAGTCGACCTACGACGCGATCACCAATTTCATCGAGGAAAAGCAGCTCGAGGCCCGCGATCAGCTGATCGAGCAGTACGTGACCGATCCGCTGACCACTCCCGACGACAAATTGGTGATCGAGGTTCTGGTCCTCGTCAAGTAAGGCTCAGACCTCCAGCACCTGGCCGGGCCTGAGCACGCGAAAACGCTCGGCCGGGATCGCGGCCGCCACAAGCGCCGCCGCCAGCGACCGCTCGGGGGCGTCGATCGGCTCGTTGGTGAGCTGAAACGTGCCGTGGTGGTGGGCGAGCGCCACCTCGGCACCGCAGTCGAGGAATGCGCGCACCGATTCCTCCGGGTTCATGTGCTGATCGCGCATGAACCAGCGCGGCTCGTAGGCCCCGATCGGCAGGATGGCGAGGCGGAGCGGGCCGTGGCGCTCGCGCACGGCGCGAAAGTGGCTGCCGTCGCCATAGCCGGAATCGCCGACGTGATAGATGCGGCCGGACGGCGTCTCCACAACGAAGGCCGCCCACAGCGCCTTGTTGCGATCGAACAAATGGCGCGCCGACCAGTGGCGCATCGGCGCCAGCGCCACCGCGACGCCGTTGCCGAGCTCGACCCGGTCGCCCCAGTCGTGGGCCTCGGCGCGGATCGCCGGATCGTGACCCCGCATGATGGTGTCGTTGCCGAGCGGCGTGATCACCCGTGGGCCGTGCACGGCGGCCAGTCGCGACAGGGTCGCGACGTCGAGATGATCGTAATGGCAGTGCGACACCAGGACGACGTCGATCGGCGGCAGCGCCGCGAACGCAATGCCGGGGTCGTTGACCCGTCTTGGCCCGATGAAGCGCAGCGGCGAGACACGCTCCGACCACACCGGGTCGAACAGGATATTGAGGCCGGCGGTCTGCAGCAGCAGGCTCGCATGGCCGACGAACGACACCCGCAGGGCGCGTCCGTCGACCCGCGCGGGCGGACGGTCCGCGTAGGGGCTGGGCGCCCGGGCCGGCCATTGGGCGCGGCCCCCGGCGGTGATCCAGCGCAGCACGTCGCCAAGGCGCTTCGGGGGCGCCCCGTTGGTGTCGATGAAGCGCACCCCGTCGAAGTGGTCGGACACCGGACCGTCGTAGTAGCGGCCGATCGCGGACCGCGTCGCCACGCCGCCCAGGCCGGCCAGCGACAGGCCACCCACCGCGGTAAACAGGCGACGCCGGGAGAATGTCATCTTTTGCCAACCCTATCGATCGCCATCATATGGGTCGCGCCGCAATGCCTTGCGAGCACCGGCGGCGCCGGTGGCCGTTTCCCAGCGTCGGCCTTGACTTGGACGCATGCGGCCCATAGGTTCCGCGCGCTCTCGCAGAGCCATGATGCCCGAAGCGCCGACCGGTCGAGAAACGCCGGAGGTCAACGCCCGACAGCGCAGTGCGCCCTCGGGCGCTGTTGGTGTTTGGGCAAGGGTGCCCGGGCAAGGTAGCGAAACATGTTCGAAAGTCTTTCGGAGAAGCTCGGCGGCATTCTCGACCGCCTGACCCGGCGCGGCGCGCTCAGCGCCGCCGACGTCGACACCGCGCTGCGCGAGGTGCGCCGCGCACTGCTCGAGGCCGACGTGGCGCTCGACGTGGTCCGCGGGTTCGTCGACAAGGTGCGCGAGCGCGCCGTCGGCGTCGAGGTCATCCGCTCGGTGACGCCGGGCCAGATGGTGGTCAAGATCGTCCACGAGCAGCTGGTCGCGACCCTCGGCGCGGACGCCGATCCGATCGATCTCAACGCGCCGGCACCGGTCGCCATCATGATGGTCGGGCTGCAGGGCTCGGGCAAGACCACGACCACCGCCAAGATCGCGCTGCGCCTCACCGACCGGGCGAAACGCAAGGTGCTGATGGCCTCGCTCGACACCCGCCGGCCGGCCGCCATGGAGCAGCTCTCGGTGCTCGGCCAGCAGGTGGGGGTCGACACGCTGCCGATCGTGGCCGGCCAGACGCCGGTGCAGATCGCCCATCGCAGCCTCGAGGCCGCCCGGCTTGGCGGCTACGACGTGGTGCTGCTCGACACGGCCGGACGCATCACCCTCGACGAGGCGATGATGACGGAGGCCGCCGAGGTCAAGCGCGCCGCGAAGCCGCACGAGGTGCTGCTGGTCGCCGATGCGCTGACCGGCCAGGACGCCGTCAACCTCGCCCGCGCGTTCGACGAGCGCGTCGGGGTGACCGGCATCGTGCTGACCCGGGTCGACGGCGACGGCCGCGGCGGCGCCGCGCTGTCGATGCGCGCCGTCACCGGCAAGCCGATCAAGCTGATGGGCACCGGCGAGAAGGTCGACGAGCTCGAGGACTTTCATCCCGCGCGCATTGCCGACCGCATCCTCGGCATGGGCGACATCGTCTCGCTGGTCGAGAAGGCGGCGGCGACGATCGACGCCGAGAAGGCCCAGCGCGTCGCCGAACGGATGCGCAAGGGCGCGTTCGACCTCTCCGACCTGCGCGAGCAGCTCTCGCAGATGCAGAGCATGGGCGGCATGTCCGGCCTGATGGGCATGCTGCCGGGCGTCGGCAAGTTGAAGAGCCAGATGGCCAACGCCAAGGTCGACGATGGCATGCTCAAGCGCCAGGTGGCGATCATCGACTCGATGACGCCGCGCGAGCGCCGGCAGCCGGACATCCTCAAGGCGAGCCGCAAGAAGCGGATTGCGGCGGGCTCCGGCGCCAAGGTCGAGGACGTCAACCGGCTGCTCAAGATGCACCGGACCATGGCCGACATGATGAAGCAGATGGGCGGCGGCAAGCGCGGGCCGCTCGCCGGCCTCGCCAACATGATGGGATTCGGCGGCGGCATGCCGGGCCCGGAGGAGATCGCCAAGCTGGCGGCGAAGATGCCCGGCGGGATGCCCGGCGCGCCGCCCGGATTGCCCGGCGCGTCGAGCCTGCCGGCGAAGTTTCCCGGGTTGGGCGGTTCGCCCGGCCTGCCCGGGCTCGGCGGCGCCAAGCTGCCGGGGCTCGGCGGAATGCCGGGCTTTCCGGGACCCGGCAAGGCGCCCGACAGGAAGAAGTGATGTCGCCCGATCAAACGAAAGGACCAGGACAATGTCTCTGAAAATCCGCCTCGCCCGTGCCGGGACCAAGAAGCGGCCGCACTATCACATCGTGATCGCGGATTCGCGGTCGCCGCGCGACGGGCGCTTCATCGAGCGGCTCGGCAACTTCAATCCGCTGGTCGCCAAGGACTCCAAGGATCGGCTCAAGCTCGACCTCGACAAGGTCAAGGCCTGGCTCGCCAAGGGCGCGACCCCGACCGACCGGGTGATGCGCTTCCTCGACGAGGCGCAGATCATGAAGCGCCCGGCGCGCAACAACCCGGAAAAGGCCAAGCCGAAGAAGAAGGCGCAGGAGCGCGCGGCCGCGGCGGCGGGTGCTGCACCCGCGACCAGCTGAGCACCGGCGTGCCGGCGCGGCCGACCGGGGACAGCCGTGTCTGCGTCGCCCGGATCGGCGCGCCCCACGGCATTCGCGGCGAGGTCAGGCTGCATGCCTTCACGGCCGACCCGATGGCGGTAGCAGGATACGGCGCGCTGGAGGCCGAGGACGGCTCGCGCCGCTTCGCGATCGACAAGCTGCGGCCCGCCAACGGCTTCCTGGTCGCCCGCCTCGCCGGCATCGAGGACCGCAACGCGGCGGAGCGGCTGAAGAACTGCCGGCTGTTCGTGCCGCGAAGCAGGCTTCCGGAGCTCGAGGGTGCGGACGATTTCTATCACGTCGACCTGATCGGGCTCGGCGTCGTCGACCGCGCCGGCAACCAGCTCGGCACGGTCGCGGCGGTGCACAACTTCGGTGCCGGCGACCTCGTCGAGGTGAAGCCCGGGTCGGGGCAGACTGCGCTGCTGCCCTTCACCAAGGCCGTGGTTCCGGTGGTCGACCTCGCGGCCCGCCGCCTGGTGGTCGACCCTCCGGACGGGGCATTCGCGGACGCGCCCGGCGCCTCGGGTGCGGCACGGCAAGTCGCCAGCGCCGAGCCCGCCGCAGGGGCCGCTCACCCCGACTCTCGCGGCCCAGCCGCCGAGAGAGGGAAGAGGCGCCGCCGCAAGGTATCACCCGGACCCGGATGAATGGCCATGTGGCGCGCAACCGTCGTCACCATCTTTCCCGACATGTTTCCCGGACCGCTCGGATCGAGCCTGGCGGGCCAGGCGCTGGAACGCGGCCTGTGGTCGCTCGCGACCATCGACATCCGCGAGTTTGCGACCGACCGCCACCGCTCCGTCGACGACACGCCGGCGGGCGGCGGGCCCGGCATGGTGATGAAGCCCGACGTGGTCGCCCGCGCGATCGATGCGGCGGCCGACGACGCGCGGCCGCGCCTGCTGATGAGCCCGCGCGGAGTGCCGTTGCGCCAGGCACTGGTCGAGGAGCTGGCGGCCGGACCCGGCGTGATCGTGGTGTGCGGGCGATTCGAGGGGATCGACGAGCGGGTGATCGCGGCACGCCGCCTGCGCGAGATCTCGCTCGGCGACTACGTGCTGTCGGGCGGCGAGATCGCGGCGCTCGCCCTGATCGATGCCTGCGTCCGCCTGGTGCCGGGAGTCATGGGGCGGGCCGAATCCGGCGACCAGGAGAGCTTCGGCGAGAACCTGCTCGAATACCCGCAATATACCCGCCCGCAGGTCTGGGAGGGCCGGGAAATCCCGAAGATCCTGCTCTCGGGCGATCACGGCAAGGTCGCGGCGTTCCGGCGCGCCGAGGCCGAGCGGCTGACCCGGGAGCGGCGGCCGGACCTGTGGGCGGCCCATGTGACGCAGGCGAAGGGCGGCTGAACCGACGGGCAAGAACGACGGCCGAGGCGACGGACAGCGCCCGCTCCGGCGAAAGACGGCCCGCGGACGCGTTTCGGGGGTGGACCACGGTTCGCCGATGAGAGCCGGCGCCACTCACTAATCGACAAACGCGGCGCAGTATCGTATAGGCGGCGCCGACCCTGACAACATCGACCAAAGTGCGCCGGCCCACCGGCGCCGACGGAGATTTCGACATGAATCTGATCCAAGAGCTCGAGAACGAGCAGATGACGAAGCTCTCCGCCGGCAAGCAGATCCCGGACTTCGGGCCCGGCGATACGGTGCTGGTCAACGTCAAGGTGGTCGAGGGCGAGCGCAGCCGCATCCAGGCCTACGAGGGCGTGTGCATCGGGCGCTCCGGAAGCGGGCTCAATGAGAATTTCACCGTGCGGAAGATTTCCTACGGCGAGGGCGTGGAACGCGTGTTCCCGCTGTTCTCGCCGATGATCGACTCGATCAAGGTGGTGCGCCGCGGCAAGGTGCGCCGCGCCAAGCTCTATTATCTGCGCGGGCGGCGCGGCAAATCGGCCCGCATCACCGAGCGCACCGAGAAGCAGGAGCGCCCCACCGAGGCCGCCGAATAGGATGCCGATGGCCAGACCGCAGACGCTGTACGACAAGATCTGGACCGACCACCTGGTCGACGAGCAGCCTGACGGCACCTGCCTGCTCTATATCGATCGCCATCTCGTCCACGAGGTGACGTCGCCGCAGGCCTTCGAGGGCCTGCGGGTGGCCGGGCGCAAGGTGCGGGCTCCCGAGAAGACGCTGGCGGTGGTCGACCACAACGTGCCCACCACCGACCGCAGCAAGGGCATCGACGATCCGGAGAGCGCCGTCCAGGTCGAGACCATGGAGGAGAATGCCCGCGCGTTCGGCATCGAGTACTACGATGCGCGCGACCGCCGGCAGGGCATCGTCCACATCATCGGCCCGGAGCAGGGCTTCACGCTGCCCGGCACCACCATCGTGTGCGGCGACAGCCACACGGCGACCCATGGCGCATTCGGGGCGCTCGCCTACGGCATCGGCACATCGGAGGTCGAGCACGTGCTCGCCACCCAGACGCTGATCCAGAAGAAATCGAAGAACATGCGGGTCACCGTCGACGGCGCGCTGGCGGCCGGCGTCACCGCCAAGGACATCATCCTGGCGATCATCGGCGAGATCGGGACCGCGGGCGGCACCGGCCATGCCATCGAGTATGCGGGCGAGGCGATCCGCGCGCTGTCGATGGAAGGCCGGATGACGGTGTGCAACATGTCGATCGAGGGCGGCGCCCGCGCCGGCATGGTGGCGCCCGACGAAAAGACCTTCGCGTATCTGCAGGGCCGTCCGAAGTCCCCGAAGGGTGCGCACTGGGACGCGGCGGTGCGCTACTGGGAGACGCTGCGCTCCGACGACGGCGCCGAGTTCGACAGCGAGGTGAGGCTCGATGCCGCGCGGCTGCCGCCGCTGGTCACCTGGGGCACCAGCCCCGAGCAGGTGGTGTCGATCGAAGGCCGCGTGCCGGTGCCGGCGGAGATCGCCGACGAGGCCAAGCGCCGCTCGGCCGAGAGGTCGCTCGGCTACATGGGCCTGAAGGGCGGCGAGAGGATCACCGACCTGACGCTCGACCGGGTGTTCATCGGCTCGTGCACCAACGGTCGCATCGAGGACCTGCGCGCGGCTGCCCGCGTGGTCGCCGGCAAGGCCGTCAACGCCAACGTGTCGGCGATGATCGTGCCCGGGTCCGGTCTGGTGAAGGAGCAGGCCGAGGCCGAAGGGCTCGACAAGATCTTCCTCGCCGCCGGCTTCGAATGGCGCGAGCCCGGCTGCTCCATGTGCCTGGCGATGAACGCCGACAAGCTCGCTCCCGGTGAGCGCTGCGCCTCGACGTCCAATCGCAATTTCGAAGGCCGCCAGGGCTTCCGCGGCCGCACCCACCTGGTGTCTCCGGCCATGGCGGCGGCCGCCGCGATCGCCGGCCGGTTCGTCGACGTCAGGACGTGGTAGGCCGCCTCGAGGGCGTGTGCGCCCGTAGCCCGTAGGATG
>JBEKZK010000920.1:0-2600 GCA_049509935.1 Xanthobacteraceae bacterium
GGCAGCGGTAACGCGACGCTCGCGGCGGCGCGACGCTTCGCCGAAGTCGTATCAACGGACTATGTCGGCTCGCTTCTCGCCCGCGGGCGCGAACGGGCCAAGGCCGAGCGCGTGGCCGTGACCTTTCAGGAAGCCGACGCGGAAGCTCTCCCCTTCGCAGACGCAAGCTTCGATGTCGTACTCTCGACGTTCGGGGTCATGTTCACCCCGAGACAGGAACAGGCGGCGAGCGAGCTTGTCCGCGTCTGCCGCCGGACCGGAAAGATCGGCCTCGCCAACTGGACGCCGGAGAGCTTCATCGGCGAGTTGTTCAAAACCATCGGCAAGTACGTGCCGCCGGCGCCGGGCGTGAGGTCGCCTGCGCTGTGGGGGAGCGAGGCGCACCTCGGCACCCTGTTCGGTGCTAACGCGACAATCGCGGCCGAACGCAAGACGTTCGTCTTTCGCTACAAGTCACCGGCGCACTGGGTCGAGACCTTTCGCGACTATTACGGTCCGGTTCACAAGGCGTTCGCGGCGATCGACCCGTCGGCACGCGAGGCGCTCGAAGCCGATCTCTATGCGCTCCTCGGCCGCTTCAACGTCGCCGTGGATGGCACGCTGGCGGTGCCCGGCGAATATCTCCAAGCCGTGATCACTTGGCGAGGCTGACCAATCAGCGACTATTCAGCATGGTGAAGACAATGAATGCAACAGTAAGATCTCACTCGAGGCCTGCGGCCATCGCGGCCGCTACGGCGTCCCAACGACGGTGCAATCACGCGCTCGCGCTCCTTCTCGCACATCGCGGAAATCCTTCTGTCGAGGTCGAGCAATTGCTTGCCGACGACCCCTACTGCGTGCTCGGCCATTGCCTGCGTGCAGCACTCATCGTGCTCGCCGACGAGATCACCGCCCGATCGACGCTGGTGACCAGCCTGACCTTCATCGAGACGGCGTGTCCTGACACCGATGATCCTGCCCATCGCCACGCGGCTGCGGCGCGCGCCTGGCTCAAGGGCGATCCGGCCCTTGCGCTCGGCCGTTATGGCGCCATTGTCGTCGACCGGCCACGTGACATTCTCGCGCTCGTGCTGGCGCATGCGCTCGACTTTCGACTCGGCCGCCGTCACATGCTGCGCGATCGGATCGCCCAAGTGCTGCCGCAGTGGGAGGCAACCGCACCCGGCTACGCGAGCGTCCTTGCCATGTATGCCTTCGGCCTCGAGGAGAATGGCCAGTATGGACTCGCGGAGACGATGGCACGTCGCGCGCTCGATCTCGAACCCACGCATCCGGGCGCCATCCACGTCGTGGCCCACGTGATGGAGATGCAGGGGCGCAACCGCGAAGGGCTGGCGTTTCTGGCGGCAACCGAGCCGGCGTGGGCCGAGGGGACCGGATTTTCCGTGCACCTGGCGTGGCACCGCGCGCTGTTCCATCTCGATGCGGACGATGCGCCTGCCGCGCTCGAGGTCTACGACGCGCAGATCGCGAAAGCAGGCCGTTCGGACATATCTGCGCTCGCGGATGGTTCGGCGTTGTTGTGGCGACTGCGGCTACGAAGCTTCGATGTCGGAGAACGGTGGCGGCAGTTGGCCGACCGCTGGGAGGTGCAGCCGCTCGCCGGCGCTCGGGCCTTCTACGTCGTGCATGCCATGATGGCCTTCGTCGCTGCGGGGCGCACTGCTGCAGCCGCGCGCCTGTTCGAAGCACTTCGGCACATCGACGCGGACGGCTCGTCTGCGGCGATGCCGGAGGAAACCCTCGCACAGCCGTTCTGCGAGGCACTGCTGGCTTTCGTTCGCGGCAACTATGCGGCGTGCGTCGAGCGGCTGACACGTGTACGCAACATCGCGCATCGCTGCGGCGGAAGCCTCGCTCAGTGCGATCTGATCCATCTCACTTTCACGGAGGCGGCTCTGCGCGCTCGAAATGCACGTCTCGCTCGCTCGCTGGTGGCGGAGCGCTCGGCCAGGAAACCGACAAGCCGCCTCAACCGGCTGCTGCAACGTCGACTCGAACAATGCCCTGCAGTGGGATGAAGCGCGGCAGCCAACGCGGCCGCCGTCGACATCGCGTCCGGAGATCGGTGACGCACCCGCAAACTCCGGACGCGGCATCAAGCAATGCGGACGCCGGATCATTCAAGCCGACGTCCGCGAGGCCTAAATAGCCGGCACACGTTCAATTCAAAGAGGTAGGAGAAATGACAGCACACAAGGGCGAATGCTTCTGTGGAAGCATCAAGATCGAAGTCGTGGGCGAACCCGAGGGGATGGGCTATTGCCATTGCCAGTCCTGCCGTTCGTGGTCGGCGGCACCCGTCAATGCGTTTACGCTTTGGAAGACCGATGCGGTGCGTGTGACCGGCGGCGCCGACCATGTCGCCACCTTCCAGAAGACGCCACGTAGCCAGCGGCAATACTGCAAGACGTGCGGCGGTCACGTGATGACCGTTCATCCGGCTTGGGGGCTGATCGACGTGTACGCATCGATGATCCCAACGCTGAAGTTCGCCCCGGGCGTACACGTCAACTACGCCGAAACCGTGTTGCCGATGCGCGACGGCCTGCCGAAGTTGAGAGATTTTCCTGCGGAGCTCGGCGGATCGGGCGAGC
>JBEKZK010000921.1:0-2597 GCA_049509935.1 Xanthobacteraceae bacterium
AGAAACTGTATGGGCGAGAGCGCGAGATCGAGACCTTGCTCGCCGCCTTCGACCGCGTCGTCGCCAGCGGCCGACCGGAGCTGGTGCTGGTCTCCGGCTATTCCGGCATCGGCAAGTCCGCGGTCGTCAACGAGCTGTACAAGGTGCTCGTTCCACCGCGCGGGCTGTTCGCATCGGGCAAGTTCGACCAGTACAAGCGCGACATCCCCTATTCGACGCTGGTGCAGGCTTTTCAGAGCCTGGTGCGGCCATTTCTCAGCAAGAGCGAGGCCGAGCTGGCGAGCTGGCGCAGCGCGCTCCTGGAGGCGCTGGGGCCGAACGCGCGGCTCATGGTCGACCTCATTCCCGAGCTCAAGCTCATCATCGGTGAGCAGCCGCCGGGACCGGAGCTTCCGCCACAGCAGGCGCAGGGGCGCTTCCAGCTGGTGTTCCGGCGCTTCATCGGCGTATTCGCCCGCCCGGAGCATCCGCTGACCCTCTTTCTCGACGACTTGCAATGGCTGGACGCCGCGACCCTCGACCTGCTGGAGGATCTGCTCACCGGATCGGATCTGCGGCACCTGATGCTGATCGGCGCCTATCGGGACAACGAGGTCGATCCCGCCCATCCGCTGGTGCGCAAGCTCGAAGCGATCAGGAACGCCGGCGGAAAAGTGGAGAGCATCACGCTTGCGCCGCTCGCTCGCGAGCACCTCGGGCATTTGATCGTGGACGCGCTGAGCTGCGAGCCGGCGCTTGCCGACCCGCTCGCGCAACTGGTGCACGAGAAGACGGGCGGCAATCCGTTCTTCGCCATTCAGTTCATTTCTGCGCTCGCCGAGGAGGGCCTGCTCGCCTTCGATCACGGCGATGCGCGATGGGCCTGGGATCTCGACCGCATCCATGCCAAGGGGTACACCGACAATGTCGTCGACCTGATGGTCGGCAAGCTGACCCGGCTGCCGGTCGAGACGCAGACCGCGTTGCAGGAGCTCGCCTGCCTTGGCAACGTCGCCGACATCGCGACGCTCTCGATCGTTCTCGGCACCTCGGAGGATCGGGTCCACGCGGCGCTGTACGAGGCGGTCCGCCTGGAGCTCGTCGAGCGGCTGGAAGGCTCCTACAAGTTCATCCACGACCGGGTGCACGAAGCCGCCTATTCGCTGATCCCGGAAGCCTCGCGCGCCGCGGCGCACCTGCGGATCGGCCGGCTGCTGGCGGCGCGGACGCCCGCCGAGAAGCGGGAGGAGGCGATCTTCGAGATCGTCAATCAGCTCAACCGCGGAACGGCATTGATCGGCTCCGCGGACGAGCGTGAGCAGCTGGCCGAGCTCAACCTGCTCGCCGGCAAACGCGCGAAGGCCGCAACCGCCCATGCCTCGGCGCTGACCTATCTGATCGCCGGAGCGGCACTGCTGCCGCAAGACGCCTGGGAGCGCCGGCACGAGCTCACCCTGGCGCTGGAGCTGCACCGGGCCGAATGCGAGTTCCTCACCGGTGCGATGACGGCCGTCGAGGAACGGTTGAATGTGCTGTCGACCCGCGCGGAAACCACCATCGAACGGGCCGCCGTCGCCTGCCTGCGCGCCGATCTCTATACCACCCTCGGTCAGAGCGGGCGCGCCATCGCGGTCGGGCTCGAGTACCTCCGGCATCTGGGGGTCGAATGGTCGCCGCACCCGACCGACGAGGACGTGCGACGGGAATACGAGCGGATCCGGTCGAAGCTCGGGAGCCGCGCGATCGAGGCGCTGATCGAGCTGCCTCTGATGACCGACCCGGCATCCCTGGCGACGATGGACGTCCTGACCAAGATCGCGCCGGCGGCATTCACCCTCATGGAAGCCAACTTCCATGCGCTGGCCACGTGCTGGGCGGTGAACCTGAGCCTCGATCGCGGCAACAGCGACGGCTCGTGCGACCTCTATGTGAGGCTCGGCTTCATCGCCGGCGACCGGTTCGGCGACTACAAGCGTGGATTTCGCTTCGGCAAGGTCGGCTACGAGCTGGTCGAGCGGCGCGGATTGAGGCGCTTCCAGGCCCGCACCTATCTGATGTTCGCACATCACCTGATCCCGTATGCGCAGCATGTCCGGGCTGCACGCGACGTCCTGCATCGCGGATACGAGATCGCCAACCGGATCGGCGACCTCATGTTCGTGGGCTGGTACAGCGGCCTGTACGTGACCGAGAACCTGCTGGCATCGGGCGATCCGCTGGTCGAGGTGCAACGCCAGGCGGAGCGTGGCCTGGCGTTTGCCCGCAAGGCGCAGCTCGGACACGTCACCGATATCATCCGCTCGCACCTCGGGCTGGTGCGGATGCTGCGCGGCTCGACGCGGGAATTCTCTACCGCCGACGATGAGCCGCTCGGCGAGATCGAGGCGCGCTTCGCCGACAACCCGAACTCGGCGTTTGCCGAGTGCCTGTACTTCATCCGCAAGCTGCAGGCGCACTTCTTCGCCGGCGACTATGCGGCGGCCATCGAGGCGGCATCGCGGGCGCAACGGCATACGGCGTCGGGGCTGCTGTACCAGGTCGTGGATCTTCGCTTCTACAGCGCGCTGTCCCACGCCGCAGTCTGTGAGTCGGCAGCCGACCAGCGCACGTACCACATA
>JBEKZK010000922.1:0-2595 GCA_049509935.1 Xanthobacteraceae bacterium
TCGAAGATGGTCTCGGTAATGTGCGAGGTGCCGCGCGCGCAGCACATCAGCGCCATCAGCTGCGCCTGCAGGTCGGTGGGAAATCCCGGGAACGGCCGGGTCGTCACCTCGACCGGGTCGAGGCCGGCGCCATTGCGGGCGACCCGGATGCCCTGGTTGGTCGACGAGATCCGGGCGCCGGCCTGGGTCAGGACGTCGAGCGCGCCCTGCAGCAGCTCCGGCCGCCCGCCCTCGAGCAGCACGTCGCCGCCGGTCATCGCCACCGCCATCGCGTAGGTGCCGGTCTCGATGCGGTCGGGGAGCACGCGGTGGCGGGCGCCACCGAGCCGGGGCACGCCCTCCACCACGATGCGCGAGGTGCCGGCGCCGGAAATGCTGGCGCCCATCTTGTTGAGGCAATCGGCGAGATCGACCACCTCGGGCTCGCGCGCCGCGTTCTCGATCACGCTGGTGCCGCGGGCGAGCGAGGCCGCCATCAGCGCCGTATGGGTGCCGCCGACCGTGACCTTGGGAAACGTGATGGTGCCGCCGCGCAGCCCGCTCTCGGTGCGTGCCACCACATAGCCGCCGTCGATGTCGATGGCCGCGCCGAGCCGCTCGAGCACCAGGAGCAGGAGGTCGACCGGCCGGGTGCCGATGGCGCAGCCCCCCGGCATCGACACCCGTGCATGCCCCATGCGGGCGACCAGCGGACCGATCACCCAGAAGCTCGCGCGCATCCGGGAGACGAGCTCGTAGGGGGCCGTGGTGTCGACGATCCGGGCGGCCGACAGCGTCAAGGTCTGGCCCTGATAGTCGCGGTCCTCGGGGCGTTTGCCGTTGACCATCACGTCGACGCCGTGATTGCCGAGAATGCGCTGGAGCTGCGCCACGTCGGCGAGCCGCGGCACGTTGTCGAGGGTGAGCGGCTGATCGGTCAAGAGGCTGGCGATCATCAGCGGCAGGGCGGCGTTCTTGGCTCCCGAGATCGGAATCTCGCCGTGAAGCTCGCGGCCGCCGACGATGCGTATGCGATCCATGTCGTCCCCCGATTGCGGCACCGCGCCAACGCCAGCTGTAGCACAGAGGCCGGTCGATTGCGGCGAAAGTCGGATCGAATCGTCACGCGCGACGTCCGGCTGACCGACGACATCGTCCGTGCCGGATTGAACTGGCGCTTCAACTGGGCGCCGGGACCGGTTGCGACCCGGTACTGAGCGGGCGATTGCGGGCGCCCGTCCGTTACCGGGCGGCCGACGGCGGCAGGCCCGCCTCAGTCGTTGCTGTCGTCCTCGGTCTCTTCCTCCGAAGGTCGCGGGGCCTGGTCGCGGGTCCGGGCCTGGGCGCGGCGGCGCTTGAGGTTCTCCCGCAGCGCCGCCCGCAGCCGCTCGTCGCGGATCGCCCGTGCCTTGGGTGGCTCGCTCATGTTCGCGCGCCTCGCATGCGGCGATCCGTTACCGCCACGACAGCGCTTCCCGGCCACAGTGAACCACTTGTTGCCGCGCCTCGACCCGGGAAGCGCTGTAGATTTCCTTGTCGCGCATGTCCTTGATCGGCGAACCGGGTCCACTTCGCCGGGACATGCTTCTTTGCTGGCGCATGTCCTTGATCGGCGAACCGGGTCCACTTCGCCGGGACATGCTGTAGCTCGACTTTTCGAGCGGCATCGGGCTCATCGGCACCTTGCCAGGAGCGGAGCCGCCGCGACGGGCGGCTCCCTGTGCGGTCGGCCTGCGATGGACCGAATTGCAGACCTCAGTTCCTGATGCAGCGGTGCCAGCGGTAGCTCCAGTGCCAGCCGCGTCCGCACCCCTCGGCCACCCGGGTGACCTCGCCGGTCTGATATCCCAGCTTCGCGGGTGACAACGGAACCGCCTGGGCCTCGAACGCCGCCATCGCCACGGTGAATCCACCTACGATCATCAGAGCAAGAAGGTTTCGCATGGAGTTTCCTCTCTCTCTCCGGTTTCGACCGCCGGAGCATACATTGCTGCGGCAGCAATGTCTGCCGTGATGTGGCCGCAATTTCGATGGCGATCAACCTTCCGCCATCAAATTGCCATCGCTCGGATGCGCGGGATGTCGAGCAGACGTTCGCCACGGCGCCCCACGGGATCCAGATTTTTTATCGAGATAACAAACTGATGGCGGATTCCTTCGAACGGTCACCGGAATGTCACAGCATTTTGGCTGATCGGCTGCTAAGAGAATCCGGCAGATTCTACTGCGCTGCTTCCAATCGTATCGCGTGAGGACATCATGAAGAAGCTCGCATTCGGAGTCACCGTATCGGCGTCAGTCTTTGTGGCCGGTCCCGCACTCGCAGCGGACCTTCCGGCTCCCGCCTACAAGGCGCCCGCCGTCGCGCCGTTCGCCAACAACTGGACCGGCTTCTACGTCGGCGGCAATGCCGGGTGGGTCGGCTCTGCGAACAGGACCGGTACCAATGCCGGCACCGATACCGGCGCCGGCGGCCTGGGAAGCGTGCTCGCCGGCGGCGGGCTGCCGGCGTCGTTCGACGTCCCATCCAGCGGTTTTCTCGGTGGTGGACAGATCGGCTACAACTGGCAGATCAACACCTGGGTGGTCGGGCTGGAGGCCGACGCCGACTGGGTC
>JBEKZK010000923.1:0-2593 GCA_049509935.1 Xanthobacteraceae bacterium
GCGACGGGACCGTGACGGTCTGCTGCGCCAGCCGGATTCGGCCATCATCGAGAGTCGGGGCCTGCGCCCATCCGATGCCGGCGAGCACGGCGCATATGGCGAGTGTCAAGCGCAAGCATTGGTCCCTGCGGCGGTCGCGCAACGGCGCGGTCGGATTTGAGGCTATCGAACCCACGTGGGTCTGTCCACATGGGGATTCTCGATCGATCGCTTCGGGGGGATCGTATCAGGGGTATGGGCGATAACAGGGGTCTGTCTCCATTTGCGTGTGATGCAAGTCACGGCGGGCTCGCGTCGGCTGTCCTAATCGGGGCTGGAGGCTCGAGCCGACGATGTGCTTCGCGCGGCCGCCGCAATCTGGAGAGAGCCATGCATCGTTGGCCTTCATGCGTCGGAATCATTCTCATCGTCGGCCTGTTGGCCAGCGCTCCCGCCGCGGCCGGCGACGACCGGGACAGGTGCGCCAGGACATCCGGCGAGCAGGCCATAGCGGCGTGCACGCGCGCCATCGATTCACGGGC
Organism: Xanthobacteraceae bacterium; assembly: GCA_049509935.1. GTDB lineage: Bacteria > Pseudomonadota > Alphaproteobacteria > Rhizobiales > Xanthobacteraceae > AP-16. The sequence goes on from JBEKZK010000923.1 coordinate 522, forward strand.
GCTCGAGGGCCGCGCGCTTGCCGAAGCCCTCGTCGACCGCGGCGCCGCCGCCTATGGCGCCACCGGGAACGCCGACCGCGCCATCGTCGACTTCGACGCGGCGATCCGCATCGATCCGAGCTACGCGGTGGCATTCTTCGACCGCGGCGTCGCCTACGGCGCCAAGGGCGACTACGACCGGGCAATCGCCGACTACAGCGAGGTCATTCGCCTGGACCCGGGATCCGCCTTCGCGTTCAACAACCGAGGCAGCGCCTTCGACGCCAAGGGCGACCATGACCGCGCCATCGCCGATTTCACCGTCGCAATCCAGCTCGACCCGAGCTACGTCTTTGCGTTCAACAACCTCGGCAATTCCTATGACGCCAAGGGGGACCACGACCGCGCGATCGCCGAATTCGGCGCGGCGATCCGCCTCGATCCGACATACGCCGCGGGGTTCAACAACCGCGGCATCGCCTACCGGGGCAAGGGGGACCAGGACCGCGCCATCGCCGACTTCGACGCGGCGATCCGCCTCGATCCGGCCTACGTCTTCGCCTTCAACAACCGCGGCAATGCCTACCACGCCAAGGGGGATCGGGCCCGCGCGATCGCCGACTACGACGCCGCGCTGCGCCTGGATTCGACCTACGCGGTGGCCTACCACAACCGCGGCCGCACCTACGAGACCGCGGGAGACCACGACCGCGCGATCGCCGATTTCACCGCTGCGATCCGGTGCGACGCCGGCTATACCGGTGCCTTCACCCATCGCGGGCTCGCCTACGAGGCGAAAGGTGATGCCGAGCACGCGACGACCGACTTCAACCGCGCCCTCGAAATCCCACAGAAATACGACGACGGCAGATGGGCCCACGACACCGCGCGCAATCGGCTCGCCGCGATCGCCGCCCGGGCCGCGGCGCCGGGGGAACGCCGGGTCGCGCTCGTCATCGGCAACTCGGCCTATCGGACGGTCTCGGCGCTGCCGAATGCCACGAACGACGCCAGGGGCATTGCCAACGCGCTCGAGGCCGACGGGTTCGTCAGCGTCCAACTGGTGACCGACGCCGCGCACGACGGAATGATCCGGGCACTGCGCGCCTTCCAGGAGGCGGCAGACACGGCCGACTGGGCCATGGTCTACTTCGCCGGGCACGGCATCGAGGTCGGCGGCGTGAACTATCTGGTCCCGACCGACGCGCGTCTTGCGGTCGACCGCGACGTCCAGGACGAGGCGGTGCCGCTCAGCCGCGTGCTCGACGCCGTCGCCGGTGCGAAGCGGCTCAAGCTGGTGATGCTCGATGCGTGCCGCGACAATCCGTTTGCGAGCCAGATGAAGCGCACGATGGCGGTGCGCGCCGTGACCCGTGGCCTGGCGAGGATCGAGCCCGACAGCGCGACGCTGGTGGTCTTCTCCGCCAAGGACGGCGAGCTCGCCCTCGACGGCGGCAGCGATCACAGCCCGTTCTCGGCGGCGCTCATCAACCGGATGCGGCAACCTCGCCTCGAGATCAACAGAATGCTCCGCCTGGTCACCGGGGATGTCCTCCAGGCCACCGGCAAGCGGCAGCGGCCGTTCGTCTACGGCTCGATTCCCGGCGACGACGAGTTCTTCTTCAGGGTCCGGTGAGCTGGACGATGAGCTGGGCGCATCCCCGCTCGTACCGAACCAGCATTCGGTAGGGTTGGCAAAGGCGCTCTTCGCGCCGTTCCCACCGTCAGCGCCGATGGTGGGTCCATCACCAGGTCCCATCGCCTCGGTGCTGGAGGTGCTGAAGGGGCGCTCCGAGCTCCGCGACAACGGCGGCGCCGTGACGCCGCCGGAGATGATCGCGCCGGTGCTGGCGCTGCGCGCCGGGAAGCGGCTCGACGCGGCGAGCCCGCTGATCCCGGTCCCGGCGCACGTGGCGGCGTGAGCCGCTACAGAGCGGGCTGGGCCATCGGCAACACAGAGGACAATCCGAACGTCGTGCCGAAACGCATGCGCGCTATTCGCGGTCCTGATTCCAGCACGGGCTCGACGGCATGTTGCAGGCGAGGTCCGGCGCGGCGCCGGATCGCGACCAGACGCGAGCATAGGGGTAGTG
>JBEKZK010000924.1:0-2593 GCA_049509935.1 Xanthobacteraceae bacterium
GCCAGCGCGAACTCGGCGCGCAGCAGATCCTTCCTGGCCTGGATCTCGGCAGTCGCCAGCGTCGTCAGCTGACGCAGGCGACGTTCGGTGATCCGGACGGCGCGCCCGTGAACGGCCGGGATGATGAGGAGCGCGATCAGGGTCGCCGACAGGAAACCCAAGCCGACAAACATCAACTGCTCGACCATGACGCACTCGCCTCCGCGACCGCAACCCCCGCCTGATTGTTCGGCGTGTGGGCGCGGCCGGCTCCTGACACGAAAACCAGCGACCTGTCGGTCATGGTCCCGTCGGTTGTCGTGTTTTGTGAGGCAAACCGGTGTCGACATCGCGGGAATACGGTTTTCATGTCGCGCACTGGTGCACCGATTCCGAAGTTCGCATCACTCCGCGACATCCTCCCGTGCGAACTTCGGAATCGAGAGGTGCACCAGCAAGATTATGATTCCAGTGCGGTTTTTTGATTTGAAGTTCCTATGACGAGCGTGCCGCACGTCTGATAGGAACTTCAAATCCACCGCACTGTGCAAATGAAAGTTGGTGCGAAGCTCGCGGCTGCCAGCCGCGCGATGCATGCCCGAGCGGAAATGCCGGACGATGGTTGCGTTCATATTCGATTTCGTGCACCCGCTGAAGTGCGTGACCACGCCGATGCGGTCCGCCGGTGCCGAGCCGGGCCGGCGCAACACCCTTGCGGGACGTCCCGGACTTCCGGTAGAAGAGCGGGCGAGCGCTGCGCGCACCGGCTTTAACCCTGGGTTAACGGCCGTACGCGACCTTGGGGTGCTCGAAAAAGGGTTCTGGCATGTCGACGCGCCGCGATGATCGCGCGATCCGACGGGCGGCCGCAGCGGCCGGGTCCGGCCAGAAGCCCGTTGCCGGCCAGAACCCCATTCTCGGTGGTCTCCTGCTCCTTATCAGCCCCTGAGGGCCGGCTGGGCGCTGAGCGCCTGGGCACTCGGGGGACTTGAGCGAGATGGACCCCTCGAGCGCCCAGCGGCGCGACCGACGAGAAGGATGACTTCCATGAGCCAGCAAGCTTCCGAGTCCACGACCAAGTCGGAGTCCGACCGCGTCGTCATCTTCGATACGACGCTGCGCGACGGCGAGCAGTCGCCCGGCGCCACCATGACCCACGAGGAGAAGCTCGCGGTCGCCGAGCTGCTCGACCAGATGGGCGTCGACATCATCGAGGCCGGCTTTCCGATCGCCTCCAACGGCGACTTCGAGGCGGTCCAGGAGATCGCCCGGCGCACCAAAAATGCCGTGGTGTGCGGACTCGCGCGCACCTCCAACGCCGACATCGATCGTGCCGGCGAGGCGATCCGTCCGGCCCGGCGCGGGCGCATCCACACCTTCATCGCCACCTCGCCGGTCCACATGAAGTGGAAGCTGCAGATGGAGCCGCAGCAGGTCTATGAGATGTCGATTGCCGCCGTGACCCGGGCGCGCAACTACACCGACGACGTCGAGTGGTCGTCCGAGGACGGCACCCGCTCGGAGCTCGACTTCCTGTGCCGCTGCGTCGAGGCGGCGATCAAGGCCGGCGCCACCACCATCAACATTCCCGACACCGTCGGCTACACGGTGCCGGACGAGTACTACGACCTGTTCCGCAAGGTGCGCGAGCGCGTGCCCAATTCCGACAAGGCGCGGTTCTCGGTGCACTGCCACAACGATCTCGGCATGGCGGTGGCCAACTCGCTGGCCGGCGTGCGCGCCGGCGCCCGGCAGATCGAATGCACCATCAACGGCATCGGCGAGCGCGCCGGCAACACCGCGCTCGAGGAGGTGGTGATGGCGATGCGGGTGCGCAACGACGTGTTGCCGTTCTGGACCGCCATCGACGCCAGGATGCTCACGCCGGCCTCGAAACTGGTGGGGGCGGCGACCTCGTTCCCGGTGCAGTACAACAAGGCGATCGTCGGCCGCAACGCCTTCGCCCACGAGTCCGGCATTCATCAGGACGGCATGCTGAAGAACACCCAGACCTACGAGATCATGCAGCCCGAGGACGTCGGCGTGAAGCAGACCTCGCTGGTGATGGGCAAGCATTCGGGGCGCCACGCCTTCGTCCACAAGCTGGAGGAACTGGGCTACCGGCTCGCCGGCAACCAGATGGAAGATGCCTTCGTGCGCTTCAAGGCGCTCGCCGACCGCAAGAAGCACGTCTACGACGAGGACATCGAGGCGCTGGTCGACGAGGAGATCGCCACCGCTCAGGACCGCATCAAGCTCGTCTCGCTGTCGGTGATCGCCGGCACCCACGGGCCGCAGCGTGCCACCATGCGGCTCGACATCGACGGCCGCCAGGTTACCGAGGAGGCGACCGGCAACGGACCGGTCGACGCCACCTTCAACGCCATCAAGGCGCTGGTGCCGCACGACGTGGTGCTCGAGCTCTACCAGGTGCACGCCGTGACCGCCGGCACCGACGCCCAGGCCGAGGTCTCGGTGCGACTCTCCGAGAACGGCAAGACGGTGACCGCCAAGGGCGCCGATCCCGACACCCTGGTGGCCTCGGCGAAGGCCTATCTCGGCGCGCTCAACCGCCTGATCGTCAAGCGACTGCGCACCAAGCCGGAAGCGATGA
>JBEKZK010000925.1:0-2590 GCA_049509935.1 Xanthobacteraceae bacterium
CGGCCACCGAGTTCGACGTCGCGATCGATCGCAGCTGCGACATGCTGCCGTCGAGCTGCGTGATGCTCGCCTGCTGCTCCTCGATGGCGGCCGCCGAGGAGTGGATCATCTGGGTCGTCTGCTGGGTCTCCGTGGCGATGCCCTGCATGGTGTCACGGACCACGTCGGTCGCCGACTTTCCCTCGTTGGCCTCGATCGTCGCCTGCTCGACGATATCGGCGATCTGCTTGACGTTCTGCCCGGCGCTTTCGGCCAGCTTGCCGACCTCCTGCGCCACGACGACGAAGCCTTTGCCGTGCTCGCCGGCGCGCGCCGCCTCGATCGCCGCGTTGAGCGACAGGATGTGCGTGCGGTTGGCGATCTGCCCGATGACCTGGCTGATCTGGTTCACCTTGCGGCTGCTCTGCGCGATCGCATCGACGATCTTCGCCAGGCGCTCCACCGAGGTCAGGCCTTTCTGCACCAGAATGGCCGCGTTGCTCGCCTTCTCGCTGGCGGCCCTGGTGTTGTCGGACACGCTCTTCAGGGCGTTGCTCGATTCCGTCAGCGCGGTGGCGACCTGCGCGAGAGATCCGTTCTGCTGGCGGGCGCCGTCCGAGACCTGTCCGACCGCCGAGCTCGCCTCGCCGACCGAGATCGCGGTCTGCCGCGCCTTGTCGCCGAATTCCTTGAAGGCGGCGCGCGAGGTGTCGAGCAGGCGATTGACCTGCCCGCCGATGTCCTTGAGAAAGCCAACCTTGTCCTCCAGCGGAACCCGGACGGTGAGGTCGCCCTCCGCCGCCCTGGAGATCGCCTCGCCGATCTCGCGCGTCGTCGATTCGGCCTTGAGCATGGCGTGGATCTTGTCGGCATTCTGCTTGAACACGTCGACCGCGCGTGCCATCGCGCCGAGCTCGCTCCTGCTCTGCATCTCGGGGATCGCGACGGTGCCGTCGCCGGCCGCGAGGCCCGTCATGGCGGCCGTCATCGCGTTCAGCGGTGTGACGATGCCGCGGATGATGAACCACGCCAGAAGGCTGCCGACCGCGAGCGCGAACGAGCTGATGCCGAGGATCGCGCGGGTCCCACCCGTCGCGGTGGCGACCGCGCCATTGGCGACCTCTTCGCCGAATGCGGTGAGCCGTATCCGCAGATCCTTGAGCCGGTCGAGCAGCGCCGGTTCCGTTTCCTGAAGCTTCTGGTCGGCTTGCAGGATCGCCTGCGCCGCCGCGATCGCATCCCGGGATACGAGCAGCAGGTGCGCCGAGGGGTCGCTCGGCGGCGGTGCCTCGCTGAACGACTGCGCCACGGCGTTGTAGTTCGCAAGGGTGGCGTCGGACGGATCGAGCGCAACGAGTTGCGCCGCGTAGCCCAGCCGTTGCAGCATCTCGGCGCGCGGCCCGCCCGGGCCGGCCGCCTCCGCGTCGGTCCTCGGCGCTTCCGGGACAGCCGCGGGATCCGCTTCGGCGAGGCCGACATCGCTGACGTGCTGGTCGCGGGCGACGACGCCGGCCGCCCGAGGTCGGGCCGCCGCGGTGGTCCTCGTGCCGACCTGGACCGCACGGCGGGCGCCGTCGGCATTGGCCGCACGCTGAGCAGGTGTCAGCGCGGCGCCAAGGTCCCTCCGCGGGCTCCCGGGCAGGGCGGCGAGCGCCTCGCGAATGCCGGCGACCTGTTGGCGCAGCGCCTTGCGGTCGCGGATGATGGCGTCCGTCGTGGCAAAGTAGTCCTTGAGGCCCTGGCGTGCCTCCAGCATGGCCTCTCGTCTGCCCGGGTCGCGCACCAGGTCGAGCGCCACGCCGAAGGCGGCCTCGGAGTCGGCCTTTCGCTGCAGGTATCTCTTCTCGTCGTCATCCTTTGCCGACTGGATATAGGCGACCACGCGGCGGTCCGCTCCGGCGAATTCCCGCACGGCGAGGATGATGGCTTCGGTCTGCCGGCTGGTGCGGACGCTCTCGGCGAGCGCAACCGAAGTTTGTGATATGAAGAACCAGCCCGCCGCTGCGCTGATCACCGACAGGACCATCAGGATGATGGCGAGCAGCAGGATTCGCGACCGGATGGAAAGATTGCTGAGCATTGAGCGTTGCTCCGAGGCAGAGCGAGCAGCCCGCACGCCGACCAAAGTCATATTTCCGATGGACATGCCAAACAACACGCGGGAGATGTGACGAGTTCAAGGCCGAAACACGGAGAAGTCCGGTCGCCCTCCCACTAGCCCTGCGCCGCCAATTGCTCGAGAGCCGGGCGATCGACGATGGTGATCAGCCCGTTCTCGACGCGAATGAGGCCGGAGCGTTGCCAGTGGCGCAGACATTTGTTCACGCCTTCCCGGCCCGCCCCGACGAAATTGCCGAGCTCGCGCTGCGACAGACGAATGGTCGCGTCGTTTCGTCCCTCGGCCATCTCGACGCTGGTCATGCGCAGCAGTGCTTTTGCCAGACGGACCGGCAACCGCAGGAAGGCGACGTCGGCGACGTGCTGGTCCGTGCGGCGCAGACGTTCGCACAGGACTTCCACGAGGCTGAGCCAGTTTTGCGGATGACGGGCGAAATGACCGAGCACGTCACGGCGCGCCAGCGTCGCGATGGTGCACGCCGTCACCGCGTGG
>JBEKZK010000926.1:0-2589 GCA_049509935.1 Xanthobacteraceae bacterium
CGAGCCAGCGCCGGTCGCGGCACATCAGGAGACAGCATCATGAACGACGCCATCATCGAAACCGGTCCGGTATTCCAGCGCGACGCAGCGCGGATCGACAATCCGCTGGCGAGGCCGGGCAACGTGCCCGGGCACCGCGTGAGACTGCTGATCGACGGAGGCGACGCCGCCTTCAGCGATCCTTTCCTGGTCCTCGCCGAGGACTGGATGCCGCGCGGCGCCTTTTCTCTCCATCCTCACCGCGGCATCGAAACGGTGACGTTCGTCATCGACGGCTCCGTCGAGCATTTCGACAGCGCCGGTCACCGAGGCATCATCGCGGCGGGTGATGCGCAGTGGATGACCGCCGGGCGCGGTGTCCGGCACGAGGAGAACGTCCCCGAAGGGACCGTGGCGCATACGTTGCAGCTCTGGGTCAATCTGCCGGCCTCGGCGAAGATGATCGAGCCGCGCTATCAGGACCTGCTGGGCGCGGCGATGCCGGTCAGGCGGGAGACCGGCGTCGAGGTGCGCGTCTTCTCGGGCGAATCCGGCGGCGTGGCCTCGAGCACGCTCAACCACGTGCCGGTCACGATGATCGAGGCGAGGATCGAGCCCGGCGCGTGTTTTCGCCAGCTTCTGCCGGCCGGACACAACGGCTTCGTCCACGTCCTCGATGGGCACGCGAGGATCGGAGCGGCCGGCACCTCCGTGCCGGCCGGCGGTCTCGCCTGGCTGACGCGATCGGACGCCCCCGGCATGTCGGAGCTGGCGGTCGCAGCCGCAGATACGCCCGTCCGTGCTCTGCTTGTCGCGGGCCGCCCCTTGCGCGAGCCGGTCGTCTTCGGGGGGCCGTTCGTCATGAACACCCAGGCGGAGATTCAGCAGGCATTCGCCGACTACCGTGCGGGTCGCTTCTGACGGGCTGAAGTGCAATAAGGCTTTGGCGCGTTCACTTGGCGCGGAGCTGCGCCAATGCGCTGAGCCAGTTCTCCATATGGAAAGTCCTGGCGATCTTCCCGTCCTTGATGGTCTGGATATCGACGGTCATGATCTTGAAGCTCTTGCCGGTGTGAGGCACGCCGAACAGGTCGCCGGCGGGCGTGCCGTCGACCTCTCCGCGCACGATCACCCGGTCACCGGCTACCAGCACTTCCTTGACCTCGAATGTCATGTCGGGAATCGAGTTGGCAAAATTCCCGACCACCTTGATCGAGGTGTCGCGTCCCCAGCATTCGCCCGGCAGATAGCCCGAGCAGGATTGATAGTCGGCGGTCAGCACCTGCTCCTCGATCGCCTTGACATCGCCTCGACTGGCGACGTTGAACAAGCTGTACCACGGCGCGATGATGTCGCGGGCTTGTGCATCGGTCAGCGCTTGCGCCGAGGCCGCCGAAGGGCTCGTCAGCGCAACGGCCGCGAAGACCAGTCCATAAAGCTTCGTCATGCTTTCCTCCTGGAGGTTGGATCGAAAGGATGCCCGTCCCGGCAGCGAGGACGGATTTTCCCAATGCGCTCTATATATGTCGACCGACATAGTATGACGGTCGACATGCCGATTTGCAAGAGCTAACCTTTCGGCATGGAAAGAGCCCCTGATTCCAAGGAGAAGACCGTCGTTGCCGCGGCGAGGCTGTTCAGCCAGCGCGGCTATCACGGGACGGCGCTCAACGACATTCTCGCGGCCGCAGGCTCTCCGCGCGGCTCGCTCTATTTCCACTTTCCCGGTGGCAAGGAGCAGATCGGGGAGGTGGCGTCGGGTGTCGCCGGCGAGGCCGTGCGCCAGGTGATCGCCGGGGCGGCCGCGAGCTCAGTCGACGTCGAGGAATTTTTGACGCAGATCGTGCGGACGATGGCGTCGAACCTCGAGCGGTCCGGCTACACGGAGGGCTGTCCGATTGCGACCACCGCGCTGGAAACGGCGGCGCAGTCCGACGTGCTCGGCGCCGCCGCCCGAAGCGCCTTCCAGAGCTGGGAGCACGAGCTCGCCCGCGGGTTGGAACGCTTCGGCATGCAGGGCGCCACCGTGCTCGCCACCATGGTCTTGAGCCAGCTCGAGGGCGCATTGCTGCTGGCGCGCACCTACCGCAGCCTCGATCCGATGCACCGCGCCCAGGAAGCCGTGAAGCTCCTGGCAAATGCCCAGCGTCCCAAATCGAAATAGCGAAATAGAGCGAAATAGTAGAGAGCGAAATAGGGGTCAGACCACGATTAGCAGTAGCGAAATAGGGGTCAGACCACGATTAGCGAAATTGCGATGGAAATAGGGGCCAGACCACCATTAGCGAAATGGGGGTCAGCGAAATGGGGGTCTGACCCCCATTAGAGGAAATAGGGGTCAGACCCCTATTGTCCCTATCCCGCGACCGCTGCGAGGGCCGGCGAGCCCGCCGGGACGCCCCGCGCGCGGCGTCCGACGGCACCGCGTCTACGGCGCGCGCGAGCCCAGATAGGCGGCGATCGCGATCATGTCGTCGAGGTCGAGCCGGGCGACGACCGGCATCATCGGCTCGACCATGGGACCGCTGCGATCGCCGCTCTGCATGTCGCGCAGCTGGCGCACCACATGGATCGGCGACACCCCGGCGAGGCCGGGCACGTCGCCGAGGC
>JBEKZK010000927.1:0-2569 GCA_049509935.1 Xanthobacteraceae bacterium
GAAACTCGACGGCGCGAACCGGCCGGCGCGACGAAGCGAAGATGAAGGGGATCCAATAGTCCCAGAACGGCTGCCCCATGCTCAGGAACGAGCTCTGGAAGAGCTCGGCGTCGCGGCTGCCCAGGATGAAACAGTCGATGCCGGACGGCTCCTGCCACGTCCGTCTGACGTCTCCCTGATGGTTGTGCCTGACGATGTAGCAGAGTCCCCCCTCCGACAGCCAGCGCAGGCGCGTCAGCTCCCATGGCGAGATTCTGAGCTGAATGTCCGAGTTGATCAGCATCATCGGCGTCGGTCGCTCGGCCGCCCAGTCCAGCATCGCGCTGATCGGGACGAAGTGCCTGCCGAACACGTTGACCGAGGTGTCTTCGACCGGCACGAAATCGATATCGTACCATTGCCTCAGCACGGCGATCTCCGACGGGTGATTGAAGGAGACGACGCGCAGCTCGGCCTGCAGCCACGACCCGATGCAGGCCTGCTGACGATTGACCTTGCGGATATCCGGCGACAGCGAGGTGGCGGCAACGATGGGCTCAGTCATGGTGCGCTTCCCGGCCCTCGCCTTCGACCAGTCGAAGCAGGAGTTTCATCATCCGCCGTCATCACCCGCTCGGCCTCATCGCCGTACCAGGTCGGCGGCGATCAGCATGACCTGTGTCGGCAGCACGATCGCGTCGCCGGCATCGCCGATCAGCGACCAAACCTCGAAGTCGGCGCCCGGCGCGGTGCGCAACGGCGGGATTGCCTCCCTGGTGCCGACATCGGCGAGCCACGCCGAGGCGACGCTGCCGCCCGCCCAGTCGGTCCCGACGAGGACATACAGCTTGCCCGCCGTGAGAAACTCCACGTGGACCGGCGAGACCGAGCAGGACACGACCTGGGTGAACACCAGCCCGGCGAGCGGCGCCGGAATCGACGTGATCGGGCGCCAGTCGTTGTTGTGCGACGAGACGCCGGGCTCGAGCCGGGCGATCGAGTAGCCCATGCGTTCGCGAAACCCCACGACGGCGTGCGGGACATCCGGCGCCGGCGCGGCAGCGCCCGGCCAGCAGCGTGCGATCTCGCGATAGACTTCCCCGAGCGCGGACGCCGGAACCCTGCTGTCGCCGGTCTCCTTGAGAATGGCCGACTTTGCCCGACGATATGCGGCGTGCACGCCCCGGCCAGCGTCCCGACTGAAGATCGGCACCTGGCCCGCGGTCGGAGCCGCGCCGGCGGTCGGCGGCAGGAGAAGCTCCGCCGGGATCGCCTGTTCCACGACGCCGAACCGCTGCAACGTCGTGCGAAAATCCGCGATCTCCTCGCCCCATCCGCGAAACGCCTCATCAAAACCACCAATGCCGTCGAACTCCGCCTTTCGGCATGCCAGCGGCGTGCACCCGCCGGATCGATCTCCCAGCCCCGCGAAATACCGACCTTCACCGATGTGCGACAGCAGGTATTCGGAAAAACCCGGGGCGGGCAGAACGCTACCGTCGATGAAGCAGAGAATCCCGTCGCCGTCGGCGAAGGACGCACACGCGTTCATCGCCATGGCGCCATTGCAATAGTCCTTGTCGCCGACGGCGACGACGGCGACGTCGTGCTCCGGAGCGTCGCACCGGATCCCGTTGCCAGTGGCGGCCGAGCCGTCGACAACAAGACTGCTCGATCGCGTCTGCCGGGACAATGTCTCGAGCAGCCCGCGCTCACGATCGCCGGCTCGCGGACGCGTCACCACGAACCACAGCCAGGGCATGCCGAGGACGCCGGACGGAATGCCGACGACGGGGCCGTGCAGCCGGTTGCGCTCGGAGTAGCGGCGCACGCCGCTCAGATGGAGATGGAAGGTGCGGATCGACCGGCTCGGATTGGAAATTGCGAGGCCGGCCCGCGCCGCCTCCCACGCCAGACGATTGTCGCAGGCCGGCACTCCGAGCTGGAAGTCGCAGGGGAACTCGGCGATCGGCGGGCGGAAAATCCACGCATCCTGGCTCGCCGCATGGTCGAACAGCCGGGCGGCGCCGTCGGGCTGCACGTCCCACCGCGACAGGCAGAGGAGCTTGCCTGGAAGGTCATATCCGCACAGCCGACCGAGGCTGTGATCGAAGAAGATGTCGCCATTGGCGATGATGACATCTCTCCCGGCCAGCCTGTGGTTGGCGTACGCGAACAGTTCGCGGTAGGTCGTACGTCTGTGCCGCGCGACAAAATGGATCTTGTCGCGGGACTCTGATGGAAGCGTCGGCGCAATCTCCGCCGGGTCGGAGGCGTCCTCGACAAAGAGGTGGATCTCGTCGATCCGGGGATTGGCGCAGTTGCGCTCGACGCAGTGCAGCAGCTCGGCGTGGCGGGCAGGATCGGGGTCACGATAGTAGCCCGTCAACAGGATCATGCGGCACCCATGCGACGGCCGCCCGAGGAGATCGCGCGCATCAGGACACCTGGATGCCGGCCTCGACCGGCGCCAGGCGGGCGTAGAAGCCGCGGTCGGCGGCAAATCCGGCCGGCTCCGCGCAGCGCCGCCACCCGTTTGCGCCGTGCGCCTCGCCGCAGGCGAACCGCCAGGCATTGCTGGTGTGCCGGA
>JBEKZK010000928.1:0-2559 GCA_049509935.1 Xanthobacteraceae bacterium
GTCGCCGCCAACTTCACCGAGCCCGCCAAGGAGATTGCGCGGTTGTTCGAAAGCCGGACCGGTCACAAGGCGATCCTGAGCTTCGGCGCGACCGGACAGTTCTACGTGCAGATCTCCCAGGCGGCGCCGTTCCAGGTGTTTCTCTCGGCGGACCAGAGCACGGCGAAGAAGCTGGTGGATGACGGCCTCGCCGTCGCCGACACCCTGTTCACCTATGCGGTGGGCAAGATCGTGGTATTCAGCACGGACCCCGGGCTGGTAAAGGGCGAGCAGACCTTGCGCGATGCGCCGTTCAACAAGATCGCCATCGCCAATCCGGAGACCGCCCCCTATGGGACCGCCGCCGTCGAGGCGATGAAGGCTCTCGGCGTCTACGACAAGCTGGCCGGCAGGATCGTGCAGGGCAGCAACATCTCGCAGGCCTTCCAGTTCGTCGAGACCGGGAATGCCGAGATCGGATTCGTCGCGCTGTCGCAGGTCATCGGCAGTCCGGGCGGCTCGCGTTGGATCGTCCCTGCGAACCTCTATGCTCCGATCCGCCAGGACGCGGTTCTCCTGAAGACCGGAGCCGGCAACCCGGCGGCACGGGACTTCATCGCTTTCCTGAAGGGCCCGGACGCGGCGGCGGTGATCGAACGGTTCGGATACGCGACGAAGTAGGCGATCGGCGGACCATGGCCGGGAGTGACGATATCTGGATGCCCATCCGGTTGACGCTGACGCTGGCGTCGATCACGACCATCCTGCTTCTCATCGTCGGGACGCCGATCGCGTGGTGGCTGGCGCGCTCGAGGGCACGGTGGAAGGAAGCGGTCGCCGCGGTCGTGGCGCTGCCCCTGGTCCTGCCGCCCACGGTCCTCGGATTCTATCTTCTCATCGCGCTCGGACCGAACGGCCCGGGCGGGTGGATCGGCAGCCTGTTCGGGCTGCGCTCGCTCGCCTTCACGTTCGAGGCCCTGATCATCGGATCGGTGCTCTACTCGCTGCCGTTCGCGGTGCAGCCGATCCGCAACGCCTTCGAGGCATTCGGCGACCGGCCGCTCGAAGTCGCCGCGACGCTGCGGGCCTCCCCACGGGACGCCTTCTGGAGCGTGGCGGTGCCGCTGGCGCGACCGGGTTTCATGACTGCCGCGGTCCTCGCCTTTGCCCACACGGTCGGCGAGTTCGGCGTCGTGCTGATGATCGGCGGCAACATTCCGGGCCAGACCAAGGTGCTCTCGATCGCCATCTACGACCATGTGGAAGCACTGCAGTGGGCGCAGGCGCATCTCCTGGCGGGCGGCATGCTGGTGTTCTCGTTCGTCGTCATTCTCTCCATGATGGTCCTCGAGAAGCGCATCGCGCGGCCGGGGATATGAACCGCCCCGAGCCTACGATCGCGGTGCGGTACACCGGCGTGCTGGGAAGCTTCGAGCTCGACGTGGCGTTCGAGTCGCCGATGCGGGGGATCACGGCCCTGTTCGGGCCGTCGGGGTGCGGCAAGACGACCGTCCTGCGCTGCATGGCGGGGCTCACCCGGTTGCCGGGCAGGCTCGTCGTCGGCGGCGAGGTGTGGCAGGACCACGCCACCGGCCAATTTCGCGAACCCCACCGGCGGCCGGTCGGATACGTCTTCCAGGACGCCAGCCTGTTTCCTCATCTCCCGGTGCGCGGAAACCTGCTCTATGGGCACCGCCGCGCGCTCGAGCTGGGCGCGGAGCATATCCGGCTCGACGACGTTGTCGATCTGCTCGGCATCGGGCCACTGCTCGATCGTGCCACGGGGGCGCTGTCCGGCGGCGAACGCCAGCGCGTCGCCCTCGGCCGCGCCCTGCTCGCCCAGCCGCGCCTTCTCCTGATGGACGAGCCGCTGTCGGCGCTCGATGCCATGACCAAGCAAGACATCTTTCCCTATTTCGAGGCCATCCACGCGTCGCTCGCGATACCGATTCTCTACGTGAGCCACGACATCTCGGAGGTCGAGCGACTCGTCGACTACATGGTGCTCCTGGAGGCCGGGCGCGTCGTCGCGGCCGGTCCGCTGGCCGACCTGCTGGGCGACAGCCGGCTGCCGATCGCGCGCAGCCCGGACGCCTCAAGCGTCCTGGAAGGCCGGGTCGCCGCATTCGACCCGGACGACGACATCACCTCGCTCGCCATCGACGGCGAGATGCTGCTGGTGCCGAACCGCGTCGGCGAGACGGGCGCCAGGCAGCGCGTGCGAATCGTCGCCACCAACGTCAGCCTCGCGGTCGACCGCCCCTCGCTGACGACGATCCTGAATGTGATGCCGGTGAGGATCGCGGACATCCATCCACTGGCTCACGGACAGGTCAACGTGCTGGTCACCATCGGCCATCGCGACGGTGGCTCCAAACTCCTCGCCCGCGTGACGCGCCGCGCGCAGCGGGTGCTGTGCCTTGCTCCCGGACAGGACGCCTACGCTCAGATCAAGGCGGCGTCGCTGATCGCACCAACCTCCTCGTCGGCGTGATCTCCCCCGATCGCGCGCCGCGGTGGCCGCACGCGCCACGCCCTACCGGAAGATCACGAGCGCGTTTGCCAGCGTGATCCAAACTC
>JBEKZK010000929.1:0-2554 GCA_049509935.1 Xanthobacteraceae bacterium
GTCATCTCTTCGCGCGCGGCGCCAACCCGCTTTGATTGTTCACAATCAAAGTGAAACACCCTTTTTCGCGAGCAGCACCGAGCGGGCGGCGCTCCGGAGCTGACTGGCAATAGCGAACTGTCCACGCTCCCAGGGAAGAGACGCCATGACAAGCCTCACATATGACAAGGAGATCACCGCGCTTATTGTGATCGATCCGTACAACGACTTCATTTCCGAGGGAGGCAAGATATGGAACCGCATTCGCGGCGTTGCCGAAGCGAATGACTGCGTTCCTCATATGCTGCAGGTCCTGAATGCTGCGCGCAGGGCCGGGATTCGCGTCTTCTACGCGATGCACCGTCGATACCGTCCCGGCGACTACGAAACCTGGAAGTACATTGCGCCCATCCAGAAGGCAGCGTGGGAGCGGAAGCCCTTCGAATACGGCACGTGGGGCGGCGAAATCCGTCCCGAGTTCGCGCCCGAGCCGGGCGAGATTGTCGCCGCGGAGCATTGGTGCTCCAGTGGTTTCGCCAACACGGACTTGGATTTGCTGCTCAAGAGGCACGGCATCCATCAGCTCATCGTCATCGGACTCATTGCCCATACCTGCATCGAAGCGACCGTTCGCTATGGCGCCGAGCTCGGCTACCAGGTCACGGTGGTGAAGGACGCGACGGCGGACTACTCGGATGAGGAGATGCACGCCGCTCTCGACATCAATATCCCGAACTACGCCAGTGCCATCGTGCCCACGAATGAAATCGTCGGCATCATCTCTTCGCTCTGAACCGGCGGTCTCCGCAGAGCGCAAACGGTGGTGCGTGTGCAGCCCGCTGTCGGCCGCGACACCATGGGGCGACACACTCGTGTGGTTGAAGTCCCTGTCAATTTGACGCCGGATGCAAGCGAAAAATTTGAACGCACACGCTCAAGTCGATCGCCGGCGCCGGGCCTGCCGCCGCGTCCGGCAGCATCCGCATTCTTGCTGAAGTTTGCGGGCGCGCCGGCCCCCCAGGAGGGCTCGCGGGCCGGCATCTCCCGGTTGTGGAGCTCGCTCGTCGTCCCGCGCCGGCAACAGGAATTAACGACTCGTTAACCATCTGACGGCCAAATCCCCGTGGGTTGGGGAGAATCGAGGGTGGGCCGTGCCGCGTACAACGCGCTCCCGTTACTCCTTTCGCTTCCGCGGGCGTTCGTTCATGGCGTTCGTGCTGGCGCCGGAGCCGCCGATCGCCGACTGGCTCGCCGAGCTCGACGCACAGATCGAACGATCCTCGGGGTTCTTCGTCGGCCGGCCGGTCGTGCTCGACCTGTCCGGGCTGGCGCTGGCCAAGGCCGACATCGCAAGCCTGCTCGCTGACCTGCAGGCGCGCGATGTCCGCATCATGGGGGTCGAGGGCGTCGATCCCGACTGCCTCGGGCCCGGCCTGCCGCCGCTGCTGCGCGGCGGGCGCGCCGCCGGCGGGACGGCCGAGACTTCCGCCGGCCCGCCGGCGCCGCCCAAGACGCCGCCGTATCTGCTGCTCGACAGCCCGGTGCGCTCCGGGCAGTCGGTGGTGTTTCCCAACGGCGACGTCACCATCGTCGGATCGGTCGCCTCCGGCGCCGAGGTGGTCGCCGGCGGCTCGATCCACGTCTACGGAACCCTGCGCGGCCGCGCCATTGCGGGCTCGACCGGCAATCCGCGCGCCCGCATCTTCTGCCGCCGCAGCGAGGCCGAGCTGCTGGCGATCGACGGCTGGTACAAGACCGCCGACGACATGAGCCGGCATCTGCACGGCCGGCCGATCCAGGCATGGCTGGAAAACGACGCCATCATGGTGGCGGCGCTCGATCAACACAGTGTAGGAGGGTAACGTGGTGGCAAAGATCCTGGTCGTGACATCCGGCAAGGGCGGCGTCGGCAAGACGACGTCGACCGCCGCGCTCGGCGCGGCGCTGGCGCAGGCCGGCCAGAACGTGTGCGTGGTCGATTTCGACGTCGGCCTGCGCAATCTCGACCTGGTGATGGGGGTCGAGCGCCGCGTCGTCTACGATCTGATCAACGTGGTGCAGGGCGTCGCCAAGCTGTCGCAGGCGCTGATCCGCGACAAGCGCATCGATACGCTGTCGATCCTGCCGGCCTCGCAGACCCGCGACAAGGACGCGCTGACCGAGGCCGGCGTCGGCCGGGTCATCGCCGAGCTGCGGGAGAAATTCGACTGGGTGATCTGCGACAGCCCGGCCGGCATCGAGCGCGGCGCCACGCTCGCCATGCGCCATGCCGACATCGCCGTTGTGGTAACCAATCCGGAGGTCTCCTCGGTGCGCGATTCCGACCGGATGATCGGCCTGCTCGATTCCAAGACCTTGAAGGCGGAGAACGGCGAGCGCATCGACAAGCACCTGCTGCTCACCCGCTTCGACGCCGCCCGCGCCAGCCGCGGCGAGATGCTCACCGTCGAGGACGTGCTGGAGATCCTCTCCACCCCGCTGCTCGGGATCATTCCGGAGAGCGACGAGGTGCTGCGGGCGTCCAACCTGGGCTCGCCGATCACGCTCAGCAATCCGGCCAGCGCTGCGGCGCGCG
>JBEKZK010000093.1:0-10410 GCA_049509935.1 Xanthobacteraceae bacterium
GTTCTCCCTGGCGCTTCGGCAGGTGTGGGGTGAGCCGCAGGCGCGTCGCCTGGCGATCTTCGTCTTCGTCTCCATGCTGGCCTACAGCGCGCAGGAGCTGATCCTCGATCCGTTTGCCGGCATCGTGTTCGGCTACTCGCCCGGGCAGTCGACGAAGCTGTCCGGCGTCCAGCACGCCGGCGTCCTGCTCGGCATGCTGATGGCGGCGCTCGCCGGCAGCGCCATGGGCGGTCGGCGCATGGGCTCGATGCGGGCCCTCACCACGGCCGGCTGCCTCGCCTCCGCACTGGCGCTGTGCGGTCTCGCCATGGGGGGCTTCATCGGTCCGACATGGCCGCTGCGGCAATCGGTTTTCTGCCTCGGCGTCGCCAACGGCGTCTATGCGGTGGCCGCCATCGGATCGATGATGGGGCTGGTCGGCTCCGGCACCGAGCGGCGCGAGGGCGTCCGCATGGGCCTCTGGGGGGCCGCCCAGGCGGTGGCGTTCGGTCTCGGCGGGCTCGCCGGCACGCTGTCGAGCGACGTCGCCCGGTACGTCCTGGGCTCTCCGACCTCGGCCTATGCGGCGGTCTTCCTCGGCGAGGCGTGCCTGTTCGTCATCGCCGGCGGCCTTGCGCTCAGGCTGAGTGCCTCGGATCGGCCAGAGGTTCCCGACGCCGACGGCCGACGCGTCGCGGGGCTGCGCCAGGGGTGAAGCTGATGTCACATGTCGAGACCTACGATGCGGTGGTCGTGGGCGGCGGCCCCGCCGGGGCGACCGCCGCGACCGACCTCGCGCGGCGCGGCCGCTCGGTGCTGCTGCTCGACCGCGCCGGCCGCATCAAGCCGTGCGGCGGCGCGATCCCGCCACGGCTGATGCGCGAATTCGAGGTTCCCGAGCAGCTTCTGGTCGCCCGCGTGACCGCAGCCCGCATGGTTGCACCTTCGGCGCGCAACGTCGACATTCCCATCAACGGCGGATTCGTCGGCATGGTCGATCGGGAGGTGTTCGACGAGTGGCTGCGGCAGCGCGCGGCCGACCACGGAGCGGTGCGCCGGACCGGCACCTTCGACCACCTGACCCGCGATGCCGACGGAACGACGATCGTCCACTATCGGCAACGAACCGGCGAGCCGGAAGGCGCGCGCGTGCGCGCCCGGACGGTGATCGGCGCGGACGGCGCCAACTCCGCGGTGGCGCGCCAGAGCATCGCCGGCGCCGACCGCATTCGCTACGTCTTTGCCTACCACGAGATCGTCCGCTCGCCGCCGTCCGGCTCCGCCGGGTTCGACGGCGCGCGTTGCGACGTCTACTACCGGGGAACGCTGTCGCCCGACTTCTACGCCTGGGTCTTTCCCCATGGAGACACGACCAGCGTCGGAACCGGCAGCGCGCATAAGGGTTTCGCACTGCGCCGCGCGGTCGCGGCGCTGCGCGAGGCCGCCGGTCTCGACGGCACGACGATCCGCCGTGAAGGCGCGCCGATCCCGCTGCGTCCGCTGCGGAGATGGGACAACGGCCGCGACATCGTCCTCGCCGGGGATGCCGCGGGCGTGGTGGCGCCCGCCTCCGGCGAGGGCATCTACTACGCCATGGCGGGCGGGCGCCTGGCGGCGGACGCGGTCGAGACGCTGCTGGAAACCGGCGATGCGCGGGCGCTGGCCATGGCGCGCAAGCGGTTCATGAAGGCGCACGGCCGGGTCTTCTGGATCCTCGGCATCATGCAGCACTTCTGGTACGCCAGCGACCGGCGGCGCGAGCGCTTCGTGAGCATCTGCCGCGATCGCGACGTCCAGCAGCTCACCTTCGACGCCTACATGAACAAGGAGCTGGTGCGGGCAAAGCCCCTGGCCCATGCGCGCATCTTCTTCAAGGACCTCGCGCATCTGGCCGGGCTGGTTCGCCCGTGAGCCGACCGCGTGCCGCCAGGTGGAAGCCGGTCCTGGCGGCCGCCGCAGCCGCCGCTCTCGTTGCCGCCGTCGGCGCCACGATGACGGACCTCGGCCCGTGGTACCAGGCGCTGCACAAGCCGGTGTGGCAGCCCCCGGACTGGCTGTTCGGTCCGGCGTGGACGCTGATCTTCAGCCTCACGGCGCTTGCCGGCGTCGCCGCCTGGCGCGACGCGCCCGATCGGTCCAGCGGCGAATGGCTGATCGTGCTGTTCGCCGCCAACGGGATCCTCAACATCCTGTGGAGCGCCCTGTTCTTTCGTCTCCGGCGCCCGGACTGGGCGCTGGTCGAGGTCGCATTCCTGTGGCTGTCGATCGTCGTCCTGATCATCGTGACGGCGCGCTATGCGCGAACCGCCAGCTGGCTCCTGGTGCCGTATCTCGCCTGGGTCAGCTTCGCGGCCGTGCTGACGCTCGCGGTCGTCGAGCTCAACCGCCCTTCGACCGATCCGTGACCGAGCTGTTCGCCCATGGGCACGTCGTCGACCTGATCATCGGACTGATCGTCGTGGAGGCCGTTGTCCTCGCGGCTGTCAGGCGCGCCACCGGACACGGCATCGGCGCCGCCGACCTCGTGAGCAATCTGCTCGCCGGAGGCTGTCTGCTGCTCGCGCTCCGCGCGGCGCTGGTGGGCGCCGGCTGGAGCGTGATCGCGCTGTGCCTGGCGGGGGCGCTGCTGGCGCATGTGGCCGACCTGCGCCGGCGGTGGCGGTGATGGCAGCTATTTCGCCGGCGAGAACTGCTTCAGGTATGCGATCACGTCGCGCCGCTCCTCCTCGCTCGCGAGCTTGAAGACCATCTTGGTGGCGCCGACGGCGAGCTCCGGCTTGCCCTTGTCGGTCAGGAACTTTTTCAGGAACGCGTTGGGATCCGGCAGGTACTCGAAGATCGTCTCCTCGCTCCAGACGAGCCCGTTCTGCCCGGCGGACTTGTTGAGGGGCGAATAGGAGAAGCCCTCGAAGGTACCGGCTTGGCGGCCGATCACGCCGTTGAGCACCGGCCCGACAGCAATCTTGGCACCTTCGCCGATGCGGTGGCAGATCATGCACTTCTTGAACACGACCTCGCCCTTGGCCGCATCGCCCTCGGCGAGCACACGTCCTGCCGACGCCACGATGGCGCACGCCCCAACCACAGCCGAAAGTAGAATTCTCATCGCCTACCTCACTTGGACTGCATCCTCGATTGACGTCAAGTTATCTTTACACTAATCCTTATCAACTAGAATTGTCAGCCTTCACGGTCAAGCCCTGAGTCACATGAATATGATCCAGATCAAGGCGACACCGCCCACTTGTCAGGCATATTGGACGGCACTGGTTGACTACCCGACGCATTGGGTCCAATGGTAAATTTGGCGGGTGGCATTTGTCGCGCCCGACAAATGTCGGGTGCCGAGCGGATAGCCTATAAGGCGCCATGATGGACGCGAGGTTTAGCAGGACTCGAGCGACCCTATGAAGGCTGTCAACATCGCCCAACCGGACGTCACCCTCCTGCTCGACATGGACGGCGTGATCAGGGAGGTCACCCCGGCCAACGCCATGTCCGGCATGGGGGTCGAGGCCTGGGTGGGGCGTCCGCTGGTCGAAACCGCGGTGGACGTTGCGAGCGACAAGGTGCGGCGCATGGTCGAGGATGCCCGCACCAGCGGGCTATCGGCCTTCCGCCAGATCACCCAGCGCTTCCCCGGCGGCCTCGAGATCCCGATGGAATACACGACCCTCCTGCTGGGGGGTAAAGCCGGGATGCTGGCGATCGGGAAGAACCTCCTGGCCGTCGCCGAGCTGCAGTCCCGGCTGATCGCCGCGCAGCAGGCGATGGAGCGGGACTACTGGAAGCTCCGCGAGGTCGAGACCCGGTATCGGCTGCTGTTCGAGGCCTCGGAGGAAGCCATCCTCCTGATCCGGGCCGCGAACATGCGAATCGTCGAGGCGAACCCCATGGCGATCCATGCGCTGGGGTTGTCGCCGCAGGCGGCCGAGGGGGTCGCCGGGCGCGAGCTTCTTCCGGAGCTGGCGCGGGAGGAGCGTGAATCGTTCCAGGCGATGCTCCACCGCGCCCGCGAATACGGCAAGGCGCCGGGAATTCTCCTGCACCTCGGCCGTGACCGCAAACCCTGGATGGCCCGGGCGTCCCTGATGACGTCCGAGCCGGGGCCGATCTTCATGCTGCAGCTCGCCCCGGTCGGCTTGACGCCGCAGCCCAACCCGCGAAACGACGCGGTCTCGGTCGAAGGGATGATCGAGCGGGTGCCGGACGGCTTCGTGGTGGTCGACCAGGACGGGATCATCCGTCACGCCAATCAGGCCTTTCTCAACCTTGTCGAGGTCGGCGCCAAGGTCACGGTTATGGGCGAGAACCTCGGGCGGTGGCTGTGGCAGCCGGGGGCGGACCTCGCGGCTCTGCTCGCCAATGTGCAGGCGCACGGGGTGCTCAAGCAGTTCTCCACCTCGATTCGCGGCGAGCTCGGCACCAGCACCGACATCGAAATCTCGGCGGTCGGCGACTCCGACACCGAGGCCCTCTATGTCAGCATCCTGATGCGGGACGTCAGCCGCAGGCTGCAGCCGGTGAAGGATGAAAATCCGGTGCTGTCCGCCCTGCTCTCGATGGCCGACCAGGTGGGAAAATCCTCGCTTCGCAAGCTCGTCGGCGATACGGTGGAGGTGGTCGAGCGCCACTACATCAAGGCTGCGCTCGATCTGGCAGGTGGAAACCGCACCGCAGCGGCGGAGATCCTCGGGCTGAGCCGGCAGAGCCTCTATACCAAGCTGAACCGGTACGGCGCGGATGAAGGTCCGGAGGGGGGTCCCGAGCGCAGCGAGTGAGCTCGGGAGGTTGCGACGTGGCTTCTCGGCTGTTGCCGACGCCGGCTTTCGGAGAGGCTGACCTTTCGAACTGCGAGCGCGAGCAGATCCATCTCGCCGGATCGATCCAGCCGCACGGCGCCCTGCTGGTGCTCGCCGAGCCCGATTACCTGGTGGTCCAGGCCAGCGCCAACGCGCCTGCATTCCTCGATCTCGACGGTGTCCTCGGCCGCTCGCTCGATGATCTCGGCGGAAACCTCGCGAGCCGCATTGGCCCGCACCTGAAGGATCCGCTGAACCTGATCCCGCGCGCGGTGCGTTGCCGGGCGGGAGGACGGTCGCGGGACTTCGACGGCCTGCTGCATCGCCCCCCCGAAGGCGGTCTCGTTGTCGAGCTGGAACGTGCGGGTCCCCCGGTCGACCTCTCGCGGCATGTGGAACGCTCCGTACAGACGATACTCGGATCGTCGTCGCTGCGCGGCCTGTGCGACGAGACGGCGACGATCTTCAAGGACCTCACCGGCTACGACCGGGTCATGGTGTACCGTTTCGACGACGAGGGTCACGGCGAGGTGTTCTCCGAGCGCAGGCGGCCGAGCCTCGAGCCGTATCTGGGAAACCGCTATCCGGCATCCGACATCCCGCAGATCGCCCGCCGGCTCTACGAGCGCAACCGCGTCCGCGTCCTGGTCGACGTCGAGCGCGAATCGGTTCCGCTGTCGCCGCGGTTCTCGCCGATCACCGGCCGGGACCTCGACATGTCGCTGTGCTTCCTCCGCAACATGTCGCCGATCCACGTTCAATACCTCAAGAACATGGGCGTGGCCGGCACCCTTGTGGCGTCGCTCGTGGTCGGCGGCAAGCTGTGGGGACTCGTCGCCTGTCATCACTACGTTCCCCGGTTCGTCCATTTCGAGATCCGTGCGGTGTGCGAGCTGCTCGCCGAGACCGCCGCAACGCGGATCGCGGCGCTGGAAAGCTTCGTGCAGTCCCAGGGCGAGCTGTCGGTTCGCCGTCTCGAGCAGCGCATGATCGAATCGATCTCCCGCGACGGCGACTGGCGGATGGCGCTGTTCGACGGCTCGCAGCCGCTGCTGCAGCCGGTCGGGGCGACCGGCGCCGCCCTGCTGTTCGAGGGCCAGGTGCTGACCACCGGCGAGGTCCCCGGGACCCAGCAGCTGCGCGACATCGGAGCCTGGCTCGACGCGAAGGCCGCCGGGCCGGTGCTCGCTACCTCCGCGCTCGGCCTCGACGAGCCGGCGTTCTCATCTCTCGCCCCGGTGGCGACCGGGCTTCTCGCCGCGCGGGTGTCGAGTGCCCCCGGCGAGTTCATCGTGTGGTTTCGGCCCGAGCGGGTGCGCACCGTCACCTGGGGCGGCAATCCGCTCAAGCCGGTGCTGGTCGGCGACGATCCGTCGGTCCTGTCCCCGCGCCGGTCATTCGAGCAATGGCACCAGATCGTGGAGGGCACGGCCGAGTCGTGGACGCCCGCCGACCTCGCCGCCGCCCGCCTGATCGGCGACACGGTGACCGACGTGGTGCTCCAGTTCCGCTCGGTGCGGATGCTGATCGCCCAGGACCAGCTCGAGAGCGTGACCCGGCAGGTCCGCGTCTCCGAGCAGCCGGTCATCATTGCCGACGCCGAGGGACGGATCCTGCTGGCCAACCAGGCCTTCGACGGGCTGTGGCGTGAACCGCGTCCCCGGCCGTCGCGCCTGGAGGAGCTGGCGCCGTTGTTCACCGAGCCGACCGAGGCGGGGCTCCGCCTGCGGGATCTGCTGACCCATCGGCGCAGCTGGCGCGGAGAGACCCGGCTGCAGATCGAGGCCGGCGAAGCCCGGCCGCTGCTGGTGCGGGCCGACCCGGTATTCTCCTCGCCCGACCGGGTGTTGGGGTTCGTGCTGCTGTTCACCGATCTGACCGAGCGAAAGGTGGCGGAGGCGGCGCGGCACCAGTTCCAGGAGCGCATCATCGAGCGCCATCGCGTCACCACCGTGCGGCTCGATTCGCGGGCCGACCTGGTGTTTCAGAACCTGCTGTCGTCGATCGTCGAAAACGCGCAGCTCGCCGCGCTCGAGATCACCGACGGCGTCGACACCGCCCGCATCCCGGAGCTCCTGGAGAACGTCCGCGCCTCGGTCACGCGCACCGCCGAGGTGCTGGAATATCTGATCTGGCATGCGACGCGCCCCGCGGACGGGGACCCGTAGCCGGGCGCCGTCAACCAGGCGGCGCGCCGGCTCTCGTGGCCTCCTCGCAGCGGGCGGCGGCCTCGACGGCCTCGGACACCGCGATGTTGAGCCGGAACGCCACGGCGGCCTCCTCCACCACGCAGGCCACATCGATCATGGCCACGGCGGCACGGTCCAGGGCGGCGCGATAGTCGGCCTTGAAGGCTTCGGTGTCGGCGATGCCGGGAAAGTCGTAGAACGACAGCGCCGACGGCTCCAACGCGAGGGAGCGGGCGAGCAGCCGCCGCAGGATCCGGCCGCCGCTGAGATCGCCGAGGTATCGCGCGTAGGCGTGAGCGATCAGCCGCGCTCCGTCACCGTTCGCGGCTTCCGCCGTCCGATTGGCGTAGCGCTTGCCGGCGGCCAGAAGCGGCAGCGACCTGCTCCACTCGCGGCCGCAGAGCGCCGCGAGATCATCCGCGATGGCCCGCGCCCGGTAGACCTCGCGACGAGCCACCGCGCCGACCGCCGGCGCGTGCCGGTGGCGGTCGAGACCGCGTTCCATCTGCTCGTAGGCGGGCAGCAGGTTGCGGAGCAGAAGCGCATAGCCGTAGCGGGTCGCCTGGCCGCGCATGATGTCCCGGATGACGCCGGAACGCTCGGCCCGGACGTGGAGCAGCCGCGTCCGTTCGCGAAGCGCGTCCGCCAGTCCGTCATGTTCGGCGCCGCGGGCGCCATGGGCACCCGCAACGCAAGATGTGGGACGGCTCAACTCCATCGGGCAACGATCGACCACGCGACGCGTTGCGGCGGATGGCGGGTACTCACGTCACGCGTGGGGTCTCTCCATGCTCGCGCCTACTTCGCCGGGGCCGTCGGTGCCACGCCGGCGAGCTCGGGGTAGTCCTTGACCATGCTCGCTCCGTACAGCGGCTTGAACACGCCCTGGTGGCACGTGGTGCAGTTGACCTTGGGCACATCTCCCAGGGCGCCGAGCCGCTCGTGCGGAAACGACGCCTTCAGCGGCTCAAGATAGCCGGTATTGAGATCCCGCACCATCCGGATTCCGTGCCACGCGACGGCGCGCTGCGGGGTGCTCTGATCCCAGTCGAAGAACGACCGGGTGTTGTGGCAGAATGTGCAGTTGACGCCGAGCGCCTGCGACATGTGCATCATCAGGCCGTAGGTCCATTCGGTCTGCTTGATGGAGTGCCGGTCGCCCTCCGGCAGCGCCGTTTCCGATACCACGCGGATCTCGTTCGCCTGATCGAGGAAGGGGGTGAACGGGTCGAACGGCAGCGACGCGAAGCCGACGCTGGGCGCCGGCGAGTTCTGGCCGGCGCGATTTCCCAGCATTCCCTCGGGGCGCGTCAGATCGGCCGCCGTGAACCAGATATTGGCGGGAACCGGCCGTCCGCGATGACAGCTGTAGCAGGTGACGCCGGTCGAGGCGACGTGGCTCTTCCAGTCGGTATTGATGTGGCGCACCATCTCGATCATGCGCCGGGACACCACCTTGGTGTAGAGCTTGTCGGACGACAGGTCGTTTTCGTCGTGGCAATAGGCGCACCCCTGCTCCGGCGACACCCACGACGTGATGTCGGCCATCAGGCGCAGGAACTCGCCGGCGTCGACGTCGCCGAGGACCTTGACGTTCTGATAGGCCGCCGACGAAGGTTGCCCGGTCGGGTCCTGCGCCGGGCTCGGCGCCGGAGCCTGGTTGGCGGCCACTTTGGTCGCGACGATGCGCGGATCGTAGACCTGGACCATCCCAAGTCCGCGATAGCCGCGCTGCACGGTGTCGACCGGCGGCCGCTCGTAGGTGGAGGCCAGCAACAAGACGGCGACGACGATCAGCGCCAGCGCCATGCCAAGGCGGTAGTTCATCGCGGTGCTCCCGAGACAGAGGCCGGATCCGGAACGTGCGGGAAGACATTCGGGTAGGACGGCGCCACGCCGTGCTTGACCGCCCACAGATACCAGTCGTCGACGACCGTTCCGGTGAGGAGGATCCCGATTCCCCCGGTCAACGGGCACAGCACCGCGAACCACCAAGCCCAGCGATGGATCGACTCCATCGTGGCGTTGAAGCCCATGGTCCACCGCCAGAACAGCGCCGCGCGCTCGGCCGCGGTGCCGCGATCCACCACCTGCTCGATCTCACGCTCGCCGCCGAACCGGCTCACCGCGAGAATCGTGGCGCCGTGCATGGCGAACAGCAGGGTAGAGCCGTACAGGAACACGATCGAGAGCATGTGGAACGGGTTGTAGAACAGATTGCCGTAACGGATGGAGAAGGCGGCAGTCCAATCCAGGTGGGGAAAGATGCCGAACGGAACGGCCTCGCCCCAGCTCCCCATCAGCAGCGGCCGGATGAAGCCGAGCACCAGATAAAGCCAGATCGCCGACGCGAACGCCCAGGCGACGTGGGTGCCCATTCCGAGCTGCCGCGCCCGCCGGTACATGCGAACCCACCACAGCAGGACCGACGTGGTGAGGAAGAATCCCGCCATCAGCCACCAGCCGCCGTCGTAGAGCGACGGGAAGCGCAGTCCGTAGGACGGCGGCGGCGGCTCGAGCGCCAGCCAGGGCAGCTGACGCACGAACTGGATCGGATCCCAGTTCACCGAGGCCCACATGTTGAGACCGATGATCTCGAATGCGATGAAGCCGAACGTCAATGACGCGAGCCCTGTCCAGCCGAGATAGATCGGCCCGATCTGGGCGTCGCCGATCCGGCCGAGCCAATAGAAGAAGCCGCTGCCGCTGCGGACGAAGGGACTTCCCCCGACCGGTACGCCCGCGTAGGCGGGAGCCCGGATTTGCACCTGCGTGAAGATGTTCTGGTATTCCGACATGACGATCCCCGCCTATCTCCAGATTGGGAGGTTGAGCCACCAGCTCCACCATTCCGGCCAGCCGTGCGTCCAGAACGGACCGCTGATGATGATGCAGACCGCGCTCCAGAATCCGGCGGACAGCGCCAGGAACAGCCCGAGCCGATGAATGCCGAGCGTGCCGATGGAATAGCCGATCGTGTCGCGGAAGAAGGTGTTCTCGTCCTCCGTGGTCTTCATCGTCTCGCCCTTCGCCGGGTTGACGGCCGACAGCACCAGCGATCCGTGGAGCGCCAGCGCCAGCGTCGTGGTGAAGAAGAACGACACCGCCAGCATGTGCGCCGGATTGTAGTGGAAGTGCAGATACTGATAGCCGGTGTTCGACACCCAATCGAGATGGCTCATGATCCCGTAGGGAAATCCGTGGCCCCAGGCGCCGAGCAGGACGGGGCGGATCACCACCAGGGAGAAATAGGCGAAGATCGCCACGCCGAACGCGAACGGGACATGGTAGCCGATGCCGAGCTTGCGGCAGATCTCGACCTCGCGCAGGGCCCAGGAGACGAATGCGCCGAGCGCGCACACCGTGATGGCCTGCCACAGGCCGCCTTCATTGAGCGGCGCGAAGGCCAGCCCGTAGCTCAGATCCGGCGGCGCGATGCT
>JBEKZK010000930.1:0-2552 GCA_049509935.1 Xanthobacteraceae bacterium
TCTCGCGGCGGATCGCGACGCCCGGGGTGACCGGTCCACGCCGTCGGGCGGAACACACCGTCACCTCGGTGCGTACTGCATGTCGCCGTTGCCGAAGGACCAGTCCTCGCGGCCGGATTCGACGAGGCTGATGAGGACATCCTCCTTGCGCACCGGCTGCTTGGCGCAGATCTCGTCGACCACCCTGCGGTAGAATGCCTTTTTCACATCGGTCGACCGTCCGGCCACCCACGTGACCTGGATGATGATGAGGTCGCGCGAGTAGGTGATGCCGAGGTATCCCTCCTCCGGGTAGACGATCTCGTCGGCGGCGTGCCGGGTGATGATCTGAAACCTGTCGTTCGGCGGCACGTTGGCGATCGCGACCATGGCGTTGTAGACCGCCGCGCCGACGACGCGGATGCGTTCGGCCGGTGCGTCCCGGTTGATGTCGATCCTGACCAGCGGCATGGTCCCCTCCTCATGTGATGCTGCGGTGCTGTTGCGGCGAGCGTCACGGGCCCAGCCCACTCGCAGCCCGCCCGACCGGCGGTCATGGCGCAAATCTATCGGGAATGTCGCCACGCAAAACGTGCCGACGCGACCCCGCGGCTGCGGCGGATTGGAAAAAAACGACCCCGGCCCGGGGGTTCAGGCCGGGGTCTCCTGCCAGTTCACTAGGGGGATGGGGGGCGTGAGCTGGCTGGTAACCCTTTTGCCTCGTGATCGGCTAGACGAACAGGATGAGCATGGCACCCATGGCCACACCCGTCAGCAGCATCGACCAATCCGAAGGCGCTAACTCAAAAAATCGGCGAACTCCGTAATGATGTTCCATGTGGCACCTCGACCTGCCGCCGAGCGGACAGTGGTCTCTTGTCATTAGACGCGCCGCGTGGCGGAAAGGTTCAACGCCGAGTCGATTCTTTTCGCGTCTTTCCTCGATCGAACGGCATGGACCTGTCAGTATTGGAGCCGCGCACGGTACTCGGGCGCTCTCCGCTATGCCGGCTCGACGCAACCTCCAGTGCGGTGGATTTGAAGTTCCTATCAGATGTGCGGCGCGCTCGTCATGGGACCGCCGAATCAAAAAACCGCACTAGAATCATAGGTTTGCTAGTGTACCTCTGTTGGCGCATGTCCTTGATCGGCGAACCGGGTCCACTTCGCCGGGACATGCGGTAGAGATCCGCGCAATTTTAGCGAGCCGGACAATCGGGACTTAAGTGACGCATGGTAATCACGTTCCGGTGTCCCACCGGACGAGGCAAACCTCGCCAACGGAGATGACGCCGGAATTCCGCGACGCCATTCGTGCCTGCAACTCGACTGCACCCGCAACTGAGGGATATTCCGTGACCCGGAGCACTCGATTGATCGCCGTCGCCGCTGTGGCTTGGCTTGGCGGTCTCGCGACGGTCCTCGCCGACGAAAAGCCCGCACCCGTGTCGGGGGCCCCAGCGGCCGCAATCTCCGCCGCGCCCCGGACCACGGCATTCCCGCACGCCTGCTTCGGGTCCGCGCAGCCGCTGTGTCGGCGCGAGGACGCCGCCAATCGCGCAGCCGCGCCAGCGCCGGTCGCGGATCATGGCATCCGGCTCGGCTGCGGCGCCGCTGCGGCCGGCTGCGCGCCGGTTGCCAGCCTCCAACGTGGATACGGCCGGTAAGGGCGGAGTGACGTCGCCATCGACGGCCAAAATTCCGCGGCCTCGATGACGCGATCGACGCGTGCTGCCTCGACGAGGCCTGCAGCCGCGGCGTCAGCGAACGCATCCGGCTCACCGTTTGCGCGAGTCCGTTGACAGAGGCGTCAAGCGGTGCATAGTATATAAATTCTATCGACTTAATTTCTGTACTGCATCGCGTCTGAGCTGCAACCCCATCAGAAACGCCGTCGCAACAGATAAGGACCCCGTCATGACCATCGTCACATCGCGCCGCAATCTTCTCGAGGGGAGCGTCGGCCTGCTGGCCGGCTCGGCGCTCGCCGGAGCGACCGCCGCCGCGGCCGCAACGCCAGCCGACGAAGTCGCGGCGATTCCCGAGCTCGCGCCGCAGTGGAAGAAGCTCGACCTCGCGGCCATTCTCCGCAAGCGTGCCGCCTTCGTGTCGGTCAGCCAGAACAACTCGCTGTAGGACAACGAGCTGGTCGACGAGCTCCGCGCGCTCGTCCGCCCGGGCGATCTCGAGTTCAACGAGCTCGCACTGCAGACCGCCTTCGTCGGCACGCAGCTTCCCCTGGAGCTTTCCCGCAGGCGGATCGAGGTCATCGTTCTCACCGGCATCCACACCGACTGGTGCATCGAGGGCAATGCGCGGGCCGCGCGCGACAACGGCTATCTGCCGATCGTCATCGGCGATGCGACCGGCACGCAGAAGCCCGAGCAGCTGGCGCCGGCGCTGCAGCGGATCAATAACTTCTTCGCTCCGGTGATATCCTCGGACACCTTCGTGAAGCTGCTCAGCCAGGCGGCGTGACGCAGGCGGTCTCACGAGATTCAGCGCCGGAACATCAACCGAGCCCGCGGAGGTCGCGGGCTCGGGCACCACCTTCCCCGGCCCCGGCCCCGAGC
>JBEKZK010000931.1:0-2552 GCA_049509935.1 Xanthobacteraceae bacterium
ACCGCGAGCCACGCCGTCGGGTCGCGCGTGCCCACCCAGTCGAACTCGGCGACAAAACCCTGGCCGTAGCCGTGGGAGATCACCGGCGGGTGCAGGTCCACGCCCGCCGACGGGCTCGCCCACAGGAACGCCGCGCCCTTCGGCGCCATCAGCCACTTGTGGCAGTTGCCGACGTACCAGTCGGCGCCGATCGCCGGAACGTCGAGCGCCAGCATGCCCGGCGCATGAGCGCCGTCGATCAGCACCTGCGCGCCGGCGGCCCGGCACAGCGCGGTCAGCTCACGCGCCGGCAGGATGGCGGCGGTGGGCGAGGTGACGTGGTCGAGGATGACCAGCCGGGTGCGCGGCCCGAGACGCTGCGCCACCGCCTCGATGATGGCGGACGGCGCGTCGACCGGACAGCGGAATGCCGCCTCGACGAGGCGGGCGCCGGTGCGCGCCGCGATGTGGCGTGCGGCGTTGCGCACCGCCGGATAGCCGTGTTCGGTCAGCAGGATCTCGTCGCCTTCTGACAGCGCGAGCGAGCCCAGCACCGCGTTGCATGCGGCCGTGGCGTTCTCGACGAACACCAGGCTCTCCACGGCGGCGCCGACGAACGCCGCAAGCCGCGTCGCCGCCTGTCGCAGCGCCGCCGGCAGCTCGAACGTCATGAAGCCGGTCGGATGCCGCTCCATGCGCTCGCGCCAGCGCGCCTGCTCGGCGAGCACGATCCGCGGCGTGGCGCCGAACGAGCCGTGGTTGAGGAACGTGACCTCGGGATCGAGCAGCCACTCGGAGCGTGGCCGCAGCGTCGGGAATTGGTTGGTCACGCGGCGCCGAACACGCGGTTGAAGATCGTGTCGACGTGCTTGAAATGGTAGCCGAGATCGAAATTCTCCTCGAGCTCGGCGGCGCTCAGCCGGGCGTGCACCTCCGGGTCGGCCTTGAGGAAGGTCAGGAAATCTCCCTCGCCGCGCCATACCTTCATGGCGTTGCGCTGCACCAGCCGGTAGGCCTCCTCGCGGGCGACGCCCTTCTGCGTGAGCGCGATCAGCACCCGCTGCGAATGGATGAGGCCGCCGAGGCGGTCGAGGTTTTTCCGCATGTTCTGCGGATACACCAGGAGCTTGTCGACGACGCCGGCGAGCCGCGCCAGGGCGAAGTCGAGCGTGACGGTGGCGTCGGGTCCGATCATGCGCTCGGCCGACGAGTGCGAGATGTCGCGCTCGTGCCACAGCACCACGTTCTCCAGCGCCGGCGTCACGTAGGCGCGCACCATGCGGGCAAGCCCGGTGAGGTTCTCGGTGAGCACCGGGTTGCGCTTGTGTGGCATCGCCGAGGAGCCCTTCTGCCCCTCGGAGAAGAACTCCTCGGCCTCCAAGACCTCGGTGCGCTGCAGATGGCGGATCTCGGTCGCCAGCCGCTCGACCGAGGAGGCGACGACCCCGAGGGTGGCGAAGTACATGGCATGGCGGTCGCGCGGGATCACCTGGGTCGAGATCGGCTCGGCCTCGAGGCCCATCACCCGGGCGACGTGCGCCTCGACCCGCGGATCGACCTGCGCGAACGTCCCGACTGCGCCCGAGATCGCGCAGGTGGCGACCTCGCGGCGGGCCGCCACCAGGCGCGCGCGCGCGCGGGTGAACTCGGCATAGGCAGAGGCGAGCTTCAGCCCGAAGGTCACCGGCTCGGCATGGATGCCGTGCGAGCGGCCGATGGTCGGCGTCAGCTTGTGCTCGAAGGCGCGGGTCTTGATTGCGGCGAGCAGCCGGTCGACGTCGGCGATCAGCAGCTCGGCGGCGCGCACCAGCTGCACACTGAAGCAGGTGTCGAGCACGTCGGACGAGGTCAGCCCCTGGTGGATGAAGCGGGCGTCGGGCCCGACGAATTCGGCCAGATGGGTGAGGAACGCGATGACGTCGTGCTTGACCTCGCGCTCGATCGCATCGATGCGGGCGACGTCGAAGGTGGCGGCGCTGCCCTTCTGGCGGATGGTCTGCGCGGCGCTCTTGGGGATCAGGCCGAGCTCCGCCATGGCGTCGGCCGCCGCCGCCTCGATCTCGAACCAGATGCGAAAGCGCGTCTCCGGGGCCCAGATCGCCGCCATCTCGGGCCGCGTGTAGCGTGGGATCATCAGGCCGCCTCGCCGCGCGCGGCGGCGCCGGCGGAACGGATCGCCGCGATGTTGGCGCGGTAGTCCCCGCCCTTGAACACCGCCGAGCCGGCGACCAGCGCGTTGGCGCCGGCGCCGACCACGGCCGGCGCGGTCTGCGGCGTGATGCCGCCGTCGACCTCGACGTCGATGTCGCGGCCGCGCACCATGTGGCCGATCTGGCGGATTTTTTCCGTCATCTCCGGGATGAAGCTCTGGCCGCCGAAGCCCGGATTGACCGTCATCACCAGGATCAGGTCGACGATGTCGAGCACGTAGGCGATCGCGCTCTCCGGCGTCGACGGCGTGATCGACACCCCGGCCTTGCGGCCGAGCGCCCGGATCGCCTGCAGCGAGCGGTGCAGGTGCGGCCCGGCCTCGGCATGGACGGTGATGTGGTCGGCGCCCGCATCGGCGAACG
>JBEKZK010000932.1:0-2550 GCA_049509935.1 Xanthobacteraceae bacterium
AATGCCGTGGTCTGCAGGTAGTCGAACACGAGATCGTCGGGCGCATCCTCGGTGGCGCCGATCTCCTGCACGATCACGTTCTGCTCGCGAATCAGCTCCTCGGGGTCGAATGCCGGATCGGTCAGGATGTCGGACAGCACGTCGAGCGCCAGCGGCACATCGGCGCGCAGCACCCGGGCGTAATAGGCCGTGGTCTCGACGCTGGTCGCCGCGTTGAGGTCGCCGCCGACGGCCTCGATCTCCTCGGCGATCTGCCGCGCGGTGCGCCGCGACGTGCCCTTGAACGCCATGTGCTCGAGCAGATGCGAGATGCCGTGCTCGTCCTGGTGCTCGTCGCGGCTGCCGGAGCCGACCCAGACCCCCAGCGAAGCGGTTTCCAGGTGCGACATCTGGTCGGTGACGACGACGAGCCCGGACGACAGCCTCGTGACTTCCACGGTCATGCAAAAGCTCCTTCCTGCGTGGCTCGGCTCACACCGGCAATGAATCGTTCGATCGCCGGCTGGTCGGCCGGCAGCACGCTGACCCGTTCGGGTCGTAGGGAGAGATCGCCGAGCCACTCGGGCAATGCGGGTCGAACGCCGCACGCTCTCTCGACCGCATCGGGAAACTTCGCCGGGTGGGCAGTCGACAGCACGACCATCGGAACGGTGCGGTCGCGCCGTTCCTTCTCGGCGACCGCGATGCCCACCGCGGTATGCGGATCGACCAGGCATCCGGTCTCCCGGCGCACCGTGCGGATCGTGGCGGCGGTCTCGTCCTCGTCGGCGCGCGCCGCCGAAAAACCGGCGCGGATGGCGGCCAGCGCCGGCGGCGCGATGGCGAAGCGGCGAGATTGCGCGAGCGAGGCCATCAGGGCGCGAACGGCCCGGGGGTCGCGATCGTGGACATCGAACAGCAGCCGCTCGAAATTCGACGAGACCTGGATGTCCATCGAAGGGGAGGTGGTCGCAATCACGTCGCGCAACTCGTAGACGCCGGTCGCCAGCGTCCGTGCCAGGATGTCATTGACGTTGGTCGCCACCACGAGACGCTCGACCGGCAGTCCCATGCGGGTCGCCACGTAGCCGGCGAGCACGTCGCCGAAATTGCCGGTCGGCACCGTGAAGGCGACCTTCCGGTGCGGGGCACCGAGCGCCGCCGCGGCAACGAAGTAGTAGACCGCCTGGGCGACGATCCGCGCCCAGTTGATCGAATTGACCGCCGACAGCCGCACCCGGTCACGAAAGGCGTGATGGTTGAACAGGCCTTTGACGATCGCCTGGCAATCGTCGAACGTGCCCTCGATCGCCACCGCGTGGACGTTGTCGGCGGCAGGCGTCGTCATCATGCGGCGCTGCACGTCGGAAATCCGCCCGCGGGGAAACAGCGCCACCAGATCGATCTGGCGACGGTCGCGGAAAGCCTCGACGGCGGCGCCGCCGGTGTCGCCGGACGTCGCGACCACGATGGTGGCCCGCTGGCTGCGCTCGGCCAGAGCGTGATCCATCAGCCGGGCGAGCAGCTGCATGGCGAGATCCTTGAACGCCAGGGTCGGGCCGTGGAACAGCTCGAGGACGAAGGTCGAAGGCCCGATCTGGCTCAGCGGCACGACCGCCGGGTGGCGGAAGCCGTCGTAGGCCTCGCGCGCCATGCGGGCGAGGTCCCCCTCTCCGAGCGCGCCACCGACAAAGGGCCGCGCCACCTCGACGGCGACCTCCGCATATGGTTTTCCGACAAAGTCCGCGATCGCCGCCGGCTCGAGCCGCGGCCAGGCCTCGGGCACATAGAGGCCGCCGTCGCGGGCAAGCCCAGCGAGCATGGCGTCGATGAAGCCGAGGACCGGAGCCTCGCCGCGGGTGGAGACATAGCGCACGTGTCGTTCCTTGCCGGCGAACACTAGTGGGAAGCCACGCATGAAACAAGAAACCGAGGTTCCCGGCGGCGCCGCCGCCGGCGGCGATCCCGCCGGAGTGTCATCCGCCGCTCCGGACGATCCCCCTCAACTCCTTGATCGCACGTGCGATCCGGGCCGGCTCAGGGGCCGCCGTCACGACCGGAGGGCGGGCGCACCGGGCTCCCCGCCCTCCCGCAGGTGAGAGCGCGCATAGATCGCAAACACCGCCACCAGCACCACCGCAAGCCCGAACCACGTGATGGCATACTGGAGATGGTTGTTGGGCAGACCGACCACCAGAGTGCCGACCCGCGGCAGACCGCCCGGTGGGCTCGGCTCCTCCTGCTCGATGTAGAAGGGCGCCACCTTGCCCCAGTTCTTGGCGGCCGCGATGGCGGATTGGTCGCGGGCGAACCATACGTTGCGCGGCGGATCTCCGGCCGGCGTGAATGGCCCCGGCGACTCCGGCCAACGCATCACGCCCACGATCTCGCGCGGTCCGCCGGGATGGGGACGGGTCGCCGCGTCCTGCCGACCCTCCGGCACGAACCCGCGATTGACGACGACGACGCTGCCGTCGTCGAGCCGCGCCGGAGACAGGACCCAATAGCCGGGCCCCGACACGTCGGGTCGCAATGCCGATCCGCTGGTGAACACCAGGGCTTCCTGACCGG
>JBEKZK010000933.1:0-2550 GCA_049509935.1 Xanthobacteraceae bacterium
CCGGACGGCCGGACCTTCGACCCATGGGGCGGGGACCACCGCCGCCATTCCGCCCTCGGCCCGCATTGCGACCTGGCCTTCCCGGCCATGGACCACATCCTGCCGGATGCGGGGCGCCTCTTCGGCACCGACCAGGCGGATGCGCACCAGGTGCCGGCGGGCCGGGCCGGGCTCAGCCAGCAGCTCGACGGTTTTGGCTGGCGCGCCATGCAGGCCCACCGGGCGGCACTGCTCCAGAGCCTGCGGCACAGCGCCGGATAACCGATGAAGCACGTCACGCCGAGCAACGTCGAGGCCCAGCTGTTCGGGCTGAGCACGCTGCTGCAACTGGTCAAGCGGGCGCGCCATGCCGCGACCGGCCAGGAGCTCGCCTTCATCATGGTCAACGAGACCTATAACCTGGTGCCCTATCGCCAGGCGGTGCTGTGGCGGCGCGACGGCAAGGGGCGCGGCCAGGTGATGGCGATCTCCGGCGGTGCGGTGGTCGAGCGCAACGCGCCGATCACTCTGTGGCTCAGCCGGGCGCTGGCGCGGCTCGACAAGGAGCCGGCCGAGGCGCCGCTTCCGGTCGGCGCCGCCGACCTCTCCGGTCCGCTCGGCACGGAATGGGCCGAGTGGCTTCCGGCGCACGGCCTGCGGGTGCCGCTGGCCCCCGATGCCGGCCGCCCGCTCGGTGCCCTGCTGCTGGCGCGCGAGCAGCCGTGGAGCGAGGGCGATCGCCACATCGTCCACGAGCTCGCCGACGGCTACGCCCATGCGTGGGCGGCCTTCCTCGGCGGCCGCCGGCGGCCGCTCCTCGCCCGCCTGTGGAGCGGGCGGAGATTTCTCCAGCTCGCCGTGGCGGCGGCCGCCATCGCCGCCATGTGGCTGCCGATCACACTGTCGGCGCTGGCGCCGGCCGAGGTCGTGCCGTTCAAGCCGACCATCGTGCGGGCGCCGCTCGACGGCGTCGTCGATCACTTCACCGTTGCGCCCAACGCCCCGGTCACCGAGGGCCAGACGGTGCTCGAGCTCGATCCGCGCGCGATCCAGAACAAGCTCGAGGTCGCCGGCAAGGCCCTGGCGGTCGCCGAGGCCGAGTACCGCCAGGCGGCCCAGGAGGCGGTGTTCGACGACAAGAGCCGCGCCAAGCTCGCCGTCCTCAAGGGCCATATGGACCAGCGCCGCGCCGACGTCACCTACGCGCGCTCGCTGCTCGACCGCATCCACGTCACCGCCAGCCGCAGCGGGCTGGCGCTGTTCGATGACCCCAACGACTGGGTCGGCCGGCCGGTGACGATCGGCGAGCGGCTGCTGGAGATCGCCGATCCGGCCGACGGCGAGCTCGAGATCTGGCTGCCGGTCGCCGACGCGATCAACCTGAAGCCCGGCGCCGAGGTCGAATTCTTCCTCAACGTCTCGCCCGGCGCGCCGCTGCGCGCGAGCCTGCGCCAGGCGAGCTACGAGGCGACGCTGTCGCCCGCCAATCTGCTCGGCTACCGCCTCAAGGCGACGCTGGCCGATCCCGCCCACATGCCGCG
Organism: Xanthobacteraceae bacterium; assembly: GCA_049509935.1. Taxonomy (GTDB): domain Bacteria; phylum Pseudomonadota; class Alphaproteobacteria; order Rhizobiales; family Xanthobacteraceae; genus AP-16. The sequence continues at coordinate 1,521 of JBEKZK010000933.1, forward strand.
CATCGGCCTGCGCGGCACCGCAAAAATCTACGGCGAGAAGGTGACGCTGTTCTACTACCTGGCGCGGCGGCCGCTGGCGGCGGCGCGCCAGTTCCTGGGCTGGTGATGGCGATGCCCGCCGCGGCAGCGCAGGGCTCGGCGATGTTGCCGCCGCTGCGCGAGGAGATCGGCATCTTCCCCGGTCCGGCGGCGCTCGACGGCGCGCCGAGCTTCACGCTGCACGACCCCGCCCGCAACCGCTTCTATCGGGTCGGCTGGCCGGAGTTCGAGATCATCTCGCGGTGGAACGGCGCGACCGTCGACGGCGTGGTCGAGCGCGTCAACCGGGAGACCACGCTCGACATCGAGCCGGACGATGTCGATGAGCTCCGCCGCTTCCTGTTCTCCTGCGACCTGCTGCGGCTCGCCAACCCGCAGGCGACCGCGTACCTCGTCGGCAAGGCGGAGAAGCTGCGCGAGAGCTGGGGGCAATGGCTCCTCCACAACTATCTGTTCACCCGCATCCCGCTGGTCCGGCCCGACCGCTTTCTCTCCGCCACCTATCGTCATGTGGAATGGCTCTACAGCCGCCGCGTGGCGCTGACCATCGTCGCGATCGGAATTGTCGGCCTCTATCTGGTGGCGCGGCAGTGGGATGTGTTTCTCGGCACCTTCGTCGACATGTTCACCGTCGCCGGCGCGGTGTCGTTCGCCGTCACCCTATCCTGCCTCAAGGTGGTGCACGAGCTCGGCCACGCCTACACGGCCAAGCGCTTCGGCTGCCGGGTGCCGACCATGGGGCTGGCGCTGCTGGTGATGGTTCCGGTGCTCTATACCGACGTCAACGAATCCTGGAAGATCGGGGCCCGCCGCCACCGCGTCGCGATCGGGATCGCCGGCGTCACCGCGGAGCTGTGCTGTGCGGCGATCGCCATGTGCGCCTGGGGCTTCCTGCCCGCCGGGCCGGCGCGGAGCACGGCGTTCCTGGTCGCCACCTCGACCTGGGTCACGACGGTTCTGATCAATCTCAGCCCGTTCATGCGCTACGACG
>JBEKZK010000934.1:0-2543 GCA_049509935.1 Xanthobacteraceae bacterium
TGCCGCCGGCGCCGCAATCCTGATGTCCGGCGCCATGGTCACCCGATCCGATGCGATGCCGATCGGCTCGGCCGTCCGTCCCGCCGCCGAGGCGATCGACCCGGTGGAGAAGACCGCGTGCTGGCGACCGGGCTGGGGCTGGTACCCGTGCGGCTACTATTGGGGCCCGCACTACGCCTGGGGCCCGGGACATTACTGGGGACCGCGCCACTTCTGGGGGCCGCGTCCGTTCTGGGGCTATCGCGGATTTCATCGCCGCTGGGGCTGACGCTGCGTGACGGCGGCCGGTCGATTTGATCGCCCGCCGGGCTCGGCTCGCGGGCCGATCAACCATGACTTTAGTGAAAGCGACCGGCGACGTTGACAATCGGGCGCGCGGCGGGCTCATGATCGCCCGCCGTTCGCATGGCGGTGCTGGGGACATATCAGTGACCAAAGGCTATCATTGGGCCAAGATCATTCTCGCCTGCGTCACCGTGCTGGTGGCGGAAGCGGCGTTTCTCGGGCTGAGCAGCGGCGGGATCGATTGGCGGTCGGTTGCCGTCAGCCTGGCGCTCGCCTGGGGCGTGATCCAGTTCGTGGAGTTCTTCCTGCTCAAGGACGCGATCGAGAATTGCGTCGCGAAGGGCGTGGTCGATTGGGTGCGCGAGAATATCAAGGTGACCGAGGTCGAGGACCACGCGCACGCGCCTGACAAGCCGTCCGCGGTGGGCAAGGTTCCGTAGGGTGGGCAAAGGAGCGCAGCGACGTGCCCACCGGGGGCGGTGAGGAGGATTGTGACGCGTCTTACACTTGCCGCGGCGGGCACGCTGCGCCATAGCCCGCGAAGACGGGCGTAACCGCCCTGATCGCCCACCCTACGCGCCGCGGCTGCTGCCTCCGCGAAAACCCGTCGCTACCAGATAGAGCTCGGCCGAGTCGGCGCGGCTTGCCGCCGGCTTGACATGCCGGACGCTGGAATAGTCGCGCCGCAGCGTGGCGAGCAGAGCGGCCTCGGTGCCGCCCTGCAGCACCTTTGCGACGAGCACGCCACCGGGCGCCAGCACGTCCCGGGCGAACTCCGCCGCCGCCTCGACCAGCGCCATGATCTTGAGGTGATCGGTTCGCTTGTGCCCGGTGGCGTTCGCCGCCATGTCGGACAGCACCACGTCGGCGGGCCCGCCGAACAGCGCCTCGATCCGCTCAGGCGCACCGGGCTCGAGGAAGTCGAGCCGCGCGAAGGTGACGCCGGCGATCGGCTCCATCTCGAGGGCATCGATCGCCACCACGCGGCCGCGGCCGTCGGCGGCGCCGACCCGCCGCGCCGCGACCTGGCTCCAGCCGCCGGGAGCGGAGCCGAGATCGAGGACGCGGGCGCCGGGCTTGAGAAAGCGGTGCTTGTCGTCGATCTCGGCGAGCTTGTAGGCGGCGCGCGAGCGCAACCCCTCGCGCCGGGCGCGGGCGACATAAGGATCGTTGAGCTGGCGCTCGAGCCACAGCTTCGACGACAGCGACCGGCCCCGGGCACGCTTGACCCGCACCTTCAGGCTGCGCTCGCCGCCGCCTTTCGGCTTCACCACTTTCTGCGTCACGACACCCGGCCCGGCACGCCCTGCCACACGCCGTCGTCGCGCATCAGCTGGACCAGCATGCCCTCGCGCAGGCCGCGATCGGCGATGCGCAGCCGCTCGCACGGGAAGGCGCGGCGGATCGCCTCGAGAATGGCGCAGCCGGCGAGCACCAGGTCGGCGCGCTCCGGACCGACGCAGGGGCTCGCCACCCGCTCCTCGTAGGTCATCGCCACCAGGCGATCGAGCACGGTGGAGACCTGGACGCTGGTCATCCAGCTGCCGTCGACGCGGCGGCGGTCGTAGCGCGGCAGCTCGAGATGGACGCCGGCGATGGTGGTCACGGTGCCCGAGGTGCCGAGCATGTGGACCGCATCGAGGCGGATCTGCCCGGCATGCTCGGCCGCGAACGGGTCGACCAGCGCGGCGACCTCGGTCACCATGCGCTCGTAGAGCGCACGGTCGACCCGCACGCCGCCGTGGCGCTCGGCGAGCGAGACCACGCCGACCGGCAGCGACACCCACCCGCGGATCTCCGGCGGCGGCGGGCCGCCGCGGACCGGGGCGCCGAGACCGAGATTGACCAGTTCGGAGGAGCCACCGCCGATGTCGAACAGGATCGCGCCCTGACCGGCCGGATCGAGCAGCGGCGTACAGCCGGTCGCTGCCAGCATCGCCTCGGTGTCGCGGCCGACGATCTCGAGCTCGAGCCCGACCTCCGTGCGCACGCGCTCGAGAAAGTCCAGGCCGTTGTCGGCCGCCCGGCACGCCTCGGTGGCGATCAGACGGGCCCGGGTCACCCCACGGGACCGCATCTTGTCGCGACAGATGGAGAGCGCGACCACCGCCCGGGAGATCGCGGCCTCGCTGAGCCGGCCCGTCGCCGCCATGCCCTCGCCGAGGCGAATGATGCGGGAAAAGGCGTCGATCACGCGAAACCCGTCGCCGGTCGGCCGCGCCACCAGCAGACGGCAATTGTTGGTGCCGAGATCGAGC